>JAHEOE010000001.1 GCA_018609785.1 Minisyncoccota bacterium
GGAAAAAACGTCCGTATGGGACATGATAATACGTTATACGCGGTATTCCCGGGGTACGTCAAATTTACCAAGCAACGCAAACGTACATTTACCGGTAAAGAACATACGGTTACCAAAGTAAACGTGTATCCTCAGTAGTCTTACGTTATATATCCTGTTACGTTTTGAACCAAATATATAAGGAGATGTCATCTTAAAAGGAGGGAAATCGGTTATGTCCTCCTCTTTAAAAAGAGGAGGTGCTCCGTGAGGAGCGGAGGAGTTTTTATCAAAAGAACTTGTTTAAATCTTGACACAGTCCCCTCTTTTTTTGGGAGATAGGAGTCTGAAAGGGATCCTAGAGAGAGATCTAAGTGCCTTCAATGACCGTAACATATCAAACCTCCTTCTACTCCCCTTTCTTCAAAATTTCAATGGCTTTTTGAAGCTGTTTGTCTTGATCGACGTCAGCATCCGGATCACGTTCTACCACCACATCAGGCTTCAACCCCTCTTCATTAATATTAGTACCATTCGGAGTGAGCCACTCAGCGACGGTAACCTTCAGTGCCGATCCGTCGGAAAACTCGGTTACTTCTTGAACCGACCCTTTACCAAAGGTCTGTTTTCCAACCAGTTGCACATCTTTCAAATCTCGCAAAGCGCCGGCAACAATCTCGGAAGCGCTTGCTGACGCCTGATTTACTAACACCACCAACTCCACATCTTGAAATTGTGGAATTCGACTGGTTCGTTTTTCACGTACATCTCCCCCCCGTACGCTTTCTTGTACGGCCACCGATTCTCTTTCAACAAACAATCCAATCATCTCTATTGCGGCCTGTAAAACCCCTCCTCCGTTATTCCGTAAGTCAAGAATAAGCTTTTGGTTATCCGTCTTTTCTAACGTTTTTGATATTGTATCAGCCACATTTCGCCCGGTAGTTCGTTTAAATTGACTAACCTCCACGTGGGCTATATCTTCACGTACATCTCCGGTAACATCAGGAACCGTAATATTTCCCCGAGTTATAGTAATTTCTTTCGGCTCCCGCACTCCGTCACGCTTAATGGTTAATACGACATCAGTTCCTTTTTCTCCTCGTATCAAGGTTACCGCCCGATCCACGGACATATCCGCGGTACTTGTTTCATCGATCTGCAGTATCTCATCCCCCGCCCGAAGTCCGGATTTATCCGCGGGGGTTCCCTCCAAAGGACTGATGACAACCAACCGGTCATCGCGAATACCGATACGCGCGCCAATGCCCTCAAATTCTCCTCTCAAACTCTCTTTGAACTTACTGTATTTATCTTCTGAAAAATATGTCGTATACGGATCCTCAAGCGCGCCTACAACCCCCTCTACCGCTCCGGTTTCCAATGCTTCTCGGTTGGATAATTCATCCGTATACAAATACTCGGCCCGCAGAGCTTCATAAACTTTGTCCACTTTATCCAAAGAAAGATTGGAAGACGAAGAAATTACCTCCGAAGAAAGCCACATACTAGGTTCCCACCATCGATGCGGAATGTAATCACTCGCCCATACACCGGCGAAGAAAACAAAAGCTAAGACAACAACATTCACAAATGATTTCATAGGGTCTGATTTTTAAATTTAAGGCGAGGGTTGGATTTCCTCAAGTGTTTTTTAAAAAAGATTGTCGCATCCACTACATGTTTTCGAAACACAAAGCTGAACAATTTACCGGGAGAAATCATACCTCCGCTCGCTCGATGATAATAATGATATAATACCGCTCCCGGATAGTAAACCACTCTATATCCGGCCTCCCATAACCGCCACGCGAAGTCTATATCCGAAAAGTAGAGAAACATATCTTCGTCAAGATACCCTAAATATTCGGCCACCGAACGCCGGTACATTACAGCCGCCCCAAGAATCCAATCCACATCTCGCTCGGTATCCCATTTCCACCCATCATCGAGAAGAAATGCCTGGATACGTTTTCGAGCAAACGGCACCCTCCCAAGCGGCGTCCGCCGATATAACGCAACCTGCGGAGTGGTAAACCGGAATGCAGACCCTTGGAGCGTATGATCAAAATTCAAAAGTTTCGGACCAACCAACCCAACATCGGAGTTCTCTTTCAAAAATTCCACCAACGCTTCCAATTGCCCGGACCGAACAACAACGTCCGGATTCATATTAAACACAAACTCACCTCGACTATGACGAGCGCAGGTATTCACTCCTCGAGTAAATCCCGTATTCGTATCTTCTCGTATGACGTTTACTTCCGGATATTCTTCCGAAAGCATATGCATAATATCTTCTTGGTTGGCAGATTTATTATCAAGAACAATCACTTCGTATGGAAGAGAAATACGAGCATCTCGAATACTCTCCAAAGCATTTTTCAACAACCCCTTATCATTATAGCAAACAATCGTAATGGATACCTCCGGCTTCATACCAACCGCTTACTCAGAAACAGTTACTTCTTCCGTAGAAGATAACAACCTCTTAATTTCTTGTTGCAGTCCTTCATACGATTTTCCTTCGGGAATAATTATATACTGTCCTTGCTCATTATTTGTGGACGTCAAAACCGAAGAAGACGTCGTAAATCCTTTCGTACGCATATTATCCAAATTAATATCTTTTCCGACACTTAACGCCTCCTTAACTTCTTGAGGACGCATGGTGGTCTTGATATTTCCCTCCAAAGACTGCATCAAGTTAAATACAAACCTTGGGTTACTGAAAACTTCTTGGTGTTCCATTTCACGCTTAATAGCTTTTACAATTTCTCGCTGACGACGTGATCGATCAAAATCGCTGGTGGAAAGCCGAGACTGGGCATATTTACGCGCCCGCTCTCCATACATATCCACCTGCCCTTCCGGCACACGCAATCCGCCATAGTTCTCATCAATCAATGGCTTTTCAACGTTAACCGTAATTCCGCCCAACTGATTAACAATTTCTTCAAAAGCGATAAAATCCACTCTCAAACCGTAATGAATGGGAAGGTCGGTCACCTCCTCCACCGTTTGCATAGCGGTTTTAACTCCCACAGACGGTTGTTCTTGCGCCCCAAGAGCGTGAGCGCGATTCAGTTTATACTTCCCGCTATATCCCGAAACCGAGACATACATATCCCGCGGGAGAGAGATGAGCGTCGCCGTCTTCTCCGCCCGATCAATGGACATGATCATAATCGAATCCGTAAGAAGTCCTCCGTTATCATCATACTGTCCGCGCATTCCCAAAATAAGGAGATTGGTCCGTCCGTCTGTCTGATTCAACGGTGACCGGGCCCAAGGAGAAATAGCCGAAACCGTGTCCGCGATGGACGCTTTTTGTTCAGTAACACTGTTAACGGTATTATGAACCTCCCGAAATACCACTCCGCCGACAATCCCCGCTCCCACAAGAAACAGAAGAACCACGGCTCCGATAATCTTCACCGTTCGATGCCGAGACTTGGATTTCTTCTTCCGCGCGCTTTTTCGGGAAGAGCTCCGTTTGACTTGTTCTTCAGGTTGATCGCTCATATGTGTCTGTTAAAACGGATAACGTCTGCTCCGCCGATCGTCTCCATGAAAACATCTTAGCACGTTCCTGTCCATATGTCGAAAGCTCTTGAGCCCATTGAGGATTGTCTCGGAGCCGAATCATAGCGTCTTTAATACTTTTCGGACTGTGCGGGTCGCACACCACTCCGGCATCACCGGCCACTTCGGTCAGGCTGGGCGTATCCGCAACAATCGTGGGAACACCACATGCCATGGCCTCCAAAACCGGTAGTCCAAACCCTTCATAAAAACTGGGTAAGACAAAGCCGCTGCTCCCCCATAACAACGGCGCCAACTCTTCATCCGCAAACCGCCCCGTAAAAATAATATCTTGATGCATATCTTCTCCGATAGCGTCAAAAATATCCCGAACTCGCCACGCATGAGCGCCGGCAATCACAAGTTGCAAATCGGAATCTCCTTCCTTTTTTAATTGCGTAAAAGAACGAACCAAATTGGTAATATTCTTGCGAGGCTGTACATTCCCCACATAGAGCATATAGTCTTTACTTATTCCGTAGGTGTCTTTCACTTCTGTGATTCGGTCCCGATCTTTATCCGTCGGCAGTCGAAATCGATCATGATCAATACCGTGATAAACGACCGAAATACGATGTTCGGGAATGGCGTAATTGGCAATAATATCCTGTTTGGTCGCTTCGGATATCGCAATAATATGCGTTGCTTTTCTTACGGCCCAACGAACATACAGCCGATGCAGAATTCGGTCTTTTACCGGAAATGTTTCCGGGTAGTAGAGAAATGCCAGATCATGCACCGTAACCACTCTCGGAAGCCGGGAAGGGACACGTAACGGCAAAAGCTGAAGCGGCATAAACAACATATCCGGGCGATCTCGTCGCAACAAACCGGGAAACACCCGTTGTGTCCACGCCACCGACGCTTGATGGTGAATATGTACGAAATTCGAGGCTTCAATTTTTTTGCATCCGTCGCGATTATAATAAAACCGATACGTATTGCGTCCGTCAATTTCGGCCAAAGCTCCAAAGAGATTTTTTATATATGTTTGATTCCCATCTTCTCGCTCTTGGCATAAATGCGAGCCATGGACGGCTATATCCATACAATCTTTATATTAGTCGCCGCAGTTGTTCGCGGAGAGCCAATCCGGCAAAACTCACCGCTACAAACACGAACAATCCCGCTTTTTGGAAGATATTATGAACATACCATGTATCAAAGTAGGCGAAAAGCCCCCGATGCCAAAGCCAAACTTTTTTCACCTTCATCACCTGTTTCGTGCTGTGCCCGTGTCCGTGATACATAAACGTCTCGGCCGTAAAATATCCGGTGTAACCCGCCTCTTGTACCTTTTTGGAGAGGTCCACATCATTGAAAAACAACCACATCCCCGGTGCCTCACTGAAGCCGCCAATCTCTTTCAATAGATCGGTTCGAATCATTAACGCCGCCGCCATGGCCTGTTCCCGTTCTCCGCTTTGTGTATGATCATACACATGCGAATCATCCCAATTGCCCCGCAGATAGTAGCGCGTCATTAATTTCGGCGTGGGCAACCGTCGGCACGTCTTCTGAACGGTTCCGTCAAAATACCGAAGCTGTGGAGCTACCGTCCCATATTGACTCTGCGTGTCCTCTTCCAAAATGGTGGCCAGTGTTTCCACCGCCCCCGGCGTAACGATAATATCGTTATTCAAAAATAAGGTATAATTCCCCTCAATACGAGATATCGCTTGGTTATTCCCCGCCGCAAATCCCATATTATACGCATTCCGAATAATTTTGAGATCCATAAACTCATAATGCGTATCATAGAGACGATCAAGATAATCGTGCGTTTCCCGTCCGGACCCGTTATCCACAACAATGAGCTCAAACGGAACGGAAATCTCGCTCTCTATAATCGAGGAAACACACCGTTTCAGATCTTCGGGATTACGCCAAGACAAGACCACGATGGAGACAAGACTTCCGGATTCGGCACTCATTGCACATAGACTTATTTCTTCTCCATTAAATCATGAGATTGCTCCACTCACAATATTTGCATCCAAACCAAAAATGCTATAATGAATACAAACCTAACACATCAACCTATGCACATCTCCACCGTTCATCATCCGTACCTGACCGAAACACATCAATCAGAACTGCGCGAACACGTCCAACCATACCTCCACAAACTGAACGACATCGTACGACAAAGCACATACGACGAACCGGAAAGCTCCCTTAACCTTCCCACCGACCAATCTCTACTGAATAACGTAGAACACCTTGTATCACAGATACAAACCTCTCAACTCAAATACATTTTTGTCGTGGGTATCGGCGGTTCCAATTTGGGCACCAAAGCCATCTACGACGCACTCTTTGGCTACACCGATCATCTAAATGCCGCTACGCCACAGATGATCTTTCTTGATACTACAAACCCCAA
>JAHEOE010000002.1 GCA_018609785.1 Minisyncoccota bacterium
CATAGGGAATTTCTTAAAAACGAGAAAAAGCAGCTTGCCAGAGAGCAGTCTCAGCTCAGCGAACGTCAAAAGCGCTTGCGTAGACAACGTATTGCCAAAGAGACGGAAAAGCAAGAGTCTCAGCAGGCGGCCAGTGCCAAACGTCAGCGTGTAAGTCAGCTTCAACAACAGGAACAACAATTAACCGCCCGGGAGCAGAGGCTCCGTCGGAAAAAACAGGAATTCTTTAACGAAATTCGATCTCTCAAGCAACGGATTGTTACTCGCGCCAACAGTCCGTTGGGAGAGGTGAGATGGCCCGCACCCCGTTCGACACAAACCGCGGCGGCTTGTACTCAAGGGTATGGTATGACTCCCACGGCGCGAGACGGTACGTATGACGGTCAGATTCATAACGGAATTGATATTGGAGCCGGTATCGGAACGCCGGTGTATGCCGTAGCGGAAGGCACTGTTGTAGGGCGATCTACAAAGGTATGTGCAAATGGCGGATGGAAAAAATGCGGAGCCGGATGGGGGAATTGGGTAGCTATTAAACATCCGTCCGGACATGTTAGTTTATATAGCCACCTTTCCGGAGCGCCGTTGGTAGCCAAAGGAGAATCGGTTTCGAAGGGACAACAGATTGGAAGACTGGGGAATAGCGGCTATTCGACCGGCGCTCACCTACACTTTTCCGTATATAATCAATATTCCGTAATCAATGAAGGAGGGTTTCAGGGAGCACCCGCTTACAAAGGATCTTCACATACGCTTAATGTGGAACGCATGTTCGGTCTGAATTGTCGTGGATAGAGAATTGGTATGTTAAAACGTACGGTTATTGTTACGGGGATTATCGGTTTGCTTGTGTTATTAGGGAGTGTCTCTTCCTCAAGTATTGATTTAAGTTCCGCTAACGCATATTTGAAAGGAGGGTATGCACAATGGCAAACATGGCGAAATGGCAGTACAGGAAAAGGAAAAGCGTACGAAGTCGCTCGAGTTATCGACGGAGACACCATTATCGTACGACGAAACGGTGAGAAACGGAAAGTAAGACTGTTGGGTGTGGATACGCCGGAATTGGCGCATCACGGAAATGAGCGAGAATGTTTTGCGCGCGCGGCAACGGTGTTTATGCGTGAACAACTTCGAGATCAACGAGTTATATTACAACGAGATCAGACACAAAAAAATACGGATCGGTACGATCGTCTGTTACGGTATGTTACAAAAGAAGGTGACAAACACGCTCTTAACTACATTCTCATACAAGAAGGATATGGATTTGAGTATACCTTCAATATTCCTTACCGTAGGCAAAAGAACTTTCGATATGCGGAACGTTCCGCCAAAGAACATAACCGAGGTCTTTGGAGTTCGCGCACATGTGCCGGTAATCCCTAATCGGTATGAGAATTGTTGCGAAATACTCGAGGGATATGGTACGCTTACTATAAAATGTAATCTGAAAAATGTATGAATATTTGTGTAGTCGGAACCGGATATGTGGGACTCGTGCAAGGCGCGGCTTTGGCCGAACTTGGGAACTTGGTAGTCTGTGTAGACAAAAATCCGCAAAAGGTGGAAATGCTTAGAGCCGGTGAAATTCCGATTTATGAACCGGGACTTAAAGAGGTCGTTCAGCGAAACAGCGAAGCGGGACGTCTTCGATTTACGACCGATTTGACCGAGGGAATACAAAATGCCACGGCGATTTTTATTGCCGTAGGGACTCCGCCTCGCGAAGACGGGAGTGCCGATCTGTCTTACGTCGATGCTGTAGCACATGAAATTGGACAAAATCTTGATCATTATGCTGTAGTAGTCAATAAAAGTACGGTTCCCATTGGCACGGGAGATCGGGTGCAATCAATTATTGAAAAAGAGTATGATGGAGAATTTGAAGTTGCGTCCAATCCGGAATTTTTACGAGAAGGGACGGCCTTGAGTGATTTTATGCGTCCCGATCGAGTAATCGTGGGACTTGAGGCGCAAGACGGGAGAGCTCGAGCGATTATGGAAGAACTTTATCATCCGTTGGACGCGCCCATTGTGTTTACCAATATTCGTACGGCGGAACTTATTAAGTATGCTTCGAATTCCTTTTTGGCGACGCAAATCTCGTTTATTAATTCGCTGACCGGTCTTGCCGAGCAGGTGGGAGCGAATATTGACGAGGTATCTCATGCCATGAAACTTGACCGTCGAATCGGACCGAAAGCGTTTTTGAACGCCGGTTTGGGATTTGGAGGTTCGTGTTTTCCGAAAGATATCGACGCGCTTATTACGACTTCTCGGGAATACGATGTTCCCAATGAGCTTTTGGAAAAGGTACGCGGAGTTAATTATGAACAGCGTCGGCGCGCAGTGGATACGATTGAGCGTATTTTCGGAGACTTACAAGGCAAAACCGTGGCTGTGTGGGGGTTGTCGTTCAAACCTGATACCGATGACACTCGTGAATCACCGGCGCTTGATATTATCCCGGAAATCCAAAAGCGAGGAGGCGCTGTCCGGGGGTACGATCCGGCCGGCGGAGAGCAGGCGAGGCAAAAACTTGACTCATCCGTAGTCGGAGCAGATATGTATGAAGTCTTGGACGGAGCGGATCTGTTATTTGTAGCTACCGACTGGAATCAGTTTTATAATGCTGACTTTGATACAGTGTACGAACGATTGAATATGCCTGTTCTTTTTGACGGTCGCAATATGTTTGACAGACACAGTCTTGAGGGCAAAGGGTTTACGTATTATGCCATCGGGCGATAAATTTCGTTAAAATACGGTAAAATGAGTACTTCCGTAGCTAATCAATTGCTGAAGCGTGTTCGAATCTTGTTAGGAGGACTCTTTGTAGCGCTTTTGAGTATACTTGCCCTCAATCAAGTCTTTAATTTGGAAAACTTTGGGAAAATGCTTGCTGATTGGGGAGGCTTTTGGTCGTATGGGACGCCGATCTTTTTGGCTATAGAAGAACAAATGGTCGGTATATGGGGGATTGCCTTTATAGTTGGGTTTTTATTGACTCTTGTTATATATGATGAGGAAGAAGTTAAGGAAGCTTCGGAATCTGAAGACCAACGCGCTCCGAAAGCGGGTGGGGGGATTGTTGGGTTTTTAGTGGCGTTTGTCATTATCCGTGTAACTATGGCTTTTGTTTATGAAGGTTCTTCTTTGAGCGAATATTGGTATATATTTTCGGGACAAGCACTGTTTACTGACGAAGCTTTGCCGAGTCTTGTTAAGGAAACTGTATCGGGGAGTATAATGACCCTCTTTGTAGGAATGGCCTTGATGGTTTTCGGATTTCAAGTATGGGTAACCAATCTTATTCCGGTTTTGATCTCTATTGGAAGTTTGTTCTTACTTTTGATTATCGGGTTTCATGCCTTTCGCTCCCAGAAGAGTATTATTTTACTTTTGTTGTTTTATACGTTCACTCCTTGGATAATCGTGACACATCTCGAAGTGGGAATGTATGTTGTATATGAATTCTTGGCGTTGCTGGTAATTGTTTTGATGTGTCGGGTGGTTGCAACTCTTAAGCAAAGGCGCTTTCGCGGAGCGAGTGTATGGGGGGTGTTGGCTATTGGGATACCGATTGGCGTACATTTTGCGATTGAAAGTGCCGTAAGCTTTGCAATTCTGTTAATGGCACTGGTGCTTGCTCTGTATCTGTTTTTGTATCAAATTCAGTATATATTCATACGAGCCAAACAAAAAGATCCTCACCGAACACTAACGGAGATTGATGTGTATCCGCGATTGCTTTTCCTTTATAAAATACTTGTTCTTTTGGTCCTGGGGACGGTTATATTTGCGGTTTTTGGTTTGAAAGAGCGTATTGTACAATTCTTTGAGACCTCTCGGATACCATTTACTTCTTCGGATGGAACTTTGTATGGGGCTTTTCTTTTTGAAAATCATCCGTTGGAGAGTATTTTTATTGCACTGGTTCCGTTAGTGCTTTTGTTATCTGTGCGAGAACGGGTTTTTGCTGTCATTACCATGTTAGGAGGAGGTGTTTTGGCATTCGTCCATATGCATGCGCCGGCAGAGTATCAACAGGTGACCGATCTTCTGTATCTGTTTCCCTTGCTTTTCATTGGAGTTCTTCTTGTTATGGAACATTTTCAGCAATATACGGAGGCAAGTCTGGTTATTCCTCTTCTTCTGATTCTTACGATGGTGGGAAATTATCCGGAAAGATTTTTTACCGGTCCGTATATTCCCAATGAGACTTCATATACTCAATATAAGGAGGCTTATGCATATGTAAAAGATAAATGTACTGATTTAACTCTTGTGGAGAATATTCCGGTTTCTCCGGTTGCTCAGTTTTATGAAGTAACACCCGATTATGGACTGTCTATAATAGATTCCGGGAAAACTCGTAAACTGGATACCTTTGCTCAAGAATACGCGTCTGCCAAGGATTTTGAGGTACTTAATACACAAACCAAAGTGAATGCCGTAACTCAAGAAGGATACTGTTATCTCGAGCATGAATCGGAACGGTTTAAGTATACCACATTTAATGGTATACGCGCGTTTGTATTAAATGCGGATTCGCGAACACAGTTTCGGAATGCCACCGTGTATAAGAAAGATAATTTGTAATATTCATGCCGGAATTACCTGAAGTTGAAACTTTACGTCGCAGTCTTTATCCCAAGTTAATCGGACAACGAATATCCGAGGTCGAGGTGAGAGAGCCGAAGATAGTGTCGGGAAACGGACAGCGTAGAGATGTCACTGAAGATAAGGCACGCAAATTTGAATATTCTCTGACAGGTGAACGTATTACGGATATTGAACGTCGAGCGAAACAGTTAATTTTACGGTTGGAGAGTGGAGCTTGTGTCTTAATTCATCTGAAAATGACCGGACAGCTGGTCTATACGGAAGATACGTCTTCTCGCCCCTTGTGGGGCGGTCATCCGATTGAGTTGACTGAAAACCATATTCCTCATAAACACACTCATATTATTTGGACGTTAGAATCGGGTATGTTGGTCTACAACGATGTACGGAAATTTGGATATGTTTTGTATCATGAAAATTATCAGGCTTTAGAAAATGGAGGGTACTTTGCGAGGCTGGGAGTCGATCCGTTTGATTCCGCATTTACGGACGTGTATTTTTGTAATAAACTACAAAAGACACAACGTACATTGAAGTCCGCGCTGATGGATCAAGAGATTGTGGTCGGTCTGGGGAATATATACGTGGATGAGACGACTCACAGAGCGAGAATTGATCCGCGACGCGCAGCTTGTAGCTTATCCGATGAGGAGTGTCAAATACTTCGAAAAAACATTTTTTCGGTTCTTAATCGAGCGGTTGAATTGGGCGGATCTTCGGTGGCGAACTACATTCTCGCGGACGGCAGTCGCGGCACATACGCGCGTGAACATCAGGTGTACAACCGTGCGGGAAAGCCTTGTGTAACCTGTGGAACTGTTTTGGAAAAGACAAAAATTACCAATCGAACCACGGTCTACTGTCCGAAGTGTCAAACGTAACCTGTATCTATGTCGAATGATAAGCATATTGTGGATATCTCTTTCGCGTCTATTCTGCGAGCGCTTTTGTTGGGAGTGGGAGCATGGTTGCTTTTTGTATTACGTGATATTGTATTGCTTGTATTTACTGCGTTTATTATCGGGTCGGGATTGTACCTTGTGGGACGGTTTTTACAGACCCGTTTCCGTATTCCCTATAAGGTAGGAGTTATAGGAACAGTGATTGGCGGTGTTATTGTAGCGGGAGCGTTGATATATCCGTTGGTTCCTTCTCTTGTTGAGCAGATAAGTAATTTCCGAGAAGAACAAGTACCGACTTTGATTGAGCGCGCGGAGCAATACTGGGAAGAGACCTCTACTGAAGAAAAAGAAAGTTTTTCCATTTCTTCGGAGAAAATAGGAGAATATACCCGGAAAGTAGCCGGCGGGGTGTTATTTACCACAAGAAATATCTTGAGCGGTGCGGTGTATACGTTGGTATTGGTAGTTATTTCGTTGTATTTGGCCTTGGAACCGCGAAATCTGGAGTCTATGATTGCGGAGTTCTGGCCGGAAACCAAACAACAGAGGGTGCGTCAAAAGGTTTCGGAAGCGCGAGATAAAGTCGGACAGTGGATTTTGGGACAGGTGATTATTGCTCTGATTTTGGGCGTACTATCATATCTTATTTTGATAATATTGAAGGTGGAAAACCCGTTGCTTTTGGGGGTCATAGCCGGAGTTTTTAACATGATCCCGTTTATTGGTCCGATTTTGGGGCTTGTCCCCGCTGCTGTTATGGGATTCTTGCAGTCCGTGCAGACGGGAGTGGCCGTGATTATTGCTTACATTGTTTTACAACAGATTGAAGGGAATTTTCTCACTCCCACTATCATGAATAAAGTTACCGGGTTTAGTCATGTCCTTATTATTATTTCCATTTTAGTAGGAGGAACACTTGCCGGAGCGCTGGGAGCGATTATTGCCATTCCGTTTATGTCTGTTCTTTCTTTGTTTGTGGAAGGATTGCGTCCTCAAGAGGAGTCATAACGTAAACAAACAAGACTATGCTACCAATCATTACTGTTATTTTAGGACTTTTAAGTATCGGCGAATTAGTCGTGATCGGCGTTTTATTGCGACAGAATTCGGGGAAAAACCTTTCTTCTCGGCTGGATACTTTGGAGAAAACCCAAGAACGTACCGAACAACGATTGCAGGAAGAGTTGCGTCAAACTCGATCGGAACAAGGAGAGGAAGCGCGGAAAGGGCGACGCGAACTTTCGGAAGCGTTGGACAGTTTCTCCAACAACCTGCTCAAGCGCATGTCTGAGACCTCGCAGATGCAGAAAAATCAACTGGATACGTTTTCGCAACAATTGAATGAATTGACCAAGTCCAATACCCAAGGACTGGAACAGGTGCGAACGACCGTGGAGAAGAAGCTTGACGGACTGCAAAAAGACAATACCCAAAAACTCGAGCAAATGCGGCAGACAGTTGATGAAAAGCTACACTCCACGTTGGAAAAACGTTTGAGCGAATCGTTTAAAACGGTCAGTCAGCAGCTTGATCAGGTGCATAAAGGGTTGGGAGAGATGCAGAACTTAGCCACCGGTGTTGGAGATCTGAAGCGCATTCTTACGAACGTCAAAAGTCGGGGAACCTGGGGAGAGATTCAGTTGGGAAATCTTTTGGAGCAAGTTCTGTCACCCGAACAATACGCAACTAACGTGAATACTCGACCGCAGAGTAATGAACGGGTTGAGTTTGCGATGAAATTACCGGGACAGGATGAGAACAACTCTACGGTATGGTTACCGATTGACGCCAAATTCCCCATTGAAGATTATCAACGGGTTCTTGATGCGACCGAGCAAGCCGATAAAACCGAGATTGAGCGTCAGTTCAAGGAATTGGAAAAACGACTCAAAGAACAGGCCAAAGATATTCAGACCAAATATTTGGAACCGCCGCACACGACTGATTTTGGGATTATGTTTTTGCCGGTGGAAGGATTATATGCCGAGGTCCTCAAACGTAACGGGGTGATTGAGAGTTTACAGCGCGATTATCGTGTGGTGGTTGCCGGACCGACGACAATTACCGCTTTCCTGAATAGTCTTCA
>JAHEOE010000003.1 GCA_018609785.1 Minisyncoccota bacterium
GAACGGGTATTTACAGGACAGACCTATATTTTGCCGGGTGAAACTCGCTTTGTGATGAAATTAAACGCTTCTCTTGAGACAGGCTATACACTCGAAGATGTACAGATTACGCCTCAAAGTGAGTGGAAGCAATTGGAAGTTGAGCCGCCTACATTAGTGATTCAGAAGCGTGAGCAAGGAGTGCTGGAAAATGACGGTCGGTATCAAATTCGCGGGGAAGTGGTAAATCGCAGCCCGTATGATCTTCGGAGTGTTATGGTTTCCGCAGTGCTTGAGGATGATCAGAACAACATAATAGGGGTTAATCGTACCCAGGTGGATATTCTTCAAACGGAAGAAATTCGAGCGTTTAATATCAGATGGCCGGAGTCTGTATCGTTTGAATCGGTTGAAAAAACGCGTATACGTCCGTCTACCAATGCGTTGGATTCTGATACGATTCTGTATATTCCCGAAGGTGAGTTGGAACGGTTTCAATAACCTATTATGAAATGGCGATGGCTTTCGGAAGTGGATGTGGTGCTGGGGATCTCTTTGGTTTTTCTTTGGTCGTTAAGCACGCTTACGTTACTTAGTTTTGTTGTAAGTCCGGGAGTCTCGCTTCCGGAAGGGACAATCTTCAAACATCTGTTAGGTATAGGTCTTGGTGGGGGATTGATTGGAGTTGTTTGGGGAACGGATTACCGGTTTTTTCGTGGCTTGGCACGACCGCTTTATCTGATAACTCTTGGGGTTCTTGTTCTTGTTTTGATTTTGGGAGAAACAGTACAAGGCTCTTCCCGTTGGATAGCAATTTTTGGGCTTAGTTTCCAACCGGTGGAACTTGCCAAAATAGTGGTTATTATTCTGATGGCGAAATACATGGCAACGTATCAAACACATCTTTCTTCCTTTGCGTATATTATCTATTCCGCGATTCCGGTTATTCTTTTAAGTGGTCTTACGTTTTTGCAGCCCGATCTTGGTTCGGCGGTAATGCTTATTGCCGTATGGTTTGGGATGCTTCTGATGGCTCGTATTCGGTGGGTTCATCTTCTGTATCTTGTCGGATTTGCGTTTCTTGTCGGAGGAATTCTTTGGATGGGGTATCTGGAACCGTATCAAAAAGAGCGGGTATATACGTTCTTTAATCCATATAGTGCTCCATTGGAATCAGGATATAATACTATTCAGGCTATTCAGGCAGTGAAGCGCGGCGGTATTTTGGGGCAAGGTCTTTCGCAGGGAGAAAATCTCAGATACGTACCCGAAGTACACACGGATTTTGTATTTGCCGGATTTGCTCAGCAATGGGGCTTTGTGGGAGTATCGGTGTATTTTGTTTTGATTGGAACAATTGGTGTAAGACTTTGTATATTGGCTTTCAAAGCACAGGACTCATTTGCTCAGATGGTGGTAGGGGGGACACTTGCTCTATTTATTTTTCAAACAGGGGTGCATGTGGGAATGAATTTGGGACTTTTACCCATTACCGGACTTACCCTTCCGTTCATGAGTTACGGAGGGAGTTCTATGATTGCGTTTTCCTTTTTATTTGGATTGGTCTTTAGTATACATAGACAACTTTTTCGTACCGGCAGTCATATTTCCGCAGTAGGGGATAATATGGAACTGGGGTGAGGAATTTTTCGGAAGAACACCAGAGGTTGGTTAGTGACTAGAAGCCATCTCAAAAATATTCTTTCGGAATATCATATCTATCATACGCATATGAAGGCGACAGAGACGTATTCACTGGCATTTAATGCCTACGGCCCACCATACCCAAAATTCGTTCATACGCTCTGTCGCCTTCATATATTTCTACCTTCAATAATTTTGAGATAAATCTTATGTATAAGAATTTTGAGGTGGCTCTAAAAAACAGGTTGTGTTCTCCTCTGTTTTTATAGAAGGTGCCTTGAAGGAGACGGAGGAGTTCTTCTTGAGAATCTTTTGAGTGAGTGTTACGGATGAATTCGTGTTCCTGTAGCCTCTCCCGTTCGTAAGAAATGGTCCAAGTTATCGAGATTTTCTCCGTTCATTATACGAACTTCAAGTCCAACCTCACGTGCTTTTGTACTGGCAGTGGGATCAAACGGAAGTGAAGAGCCCGGAGTCCATTCATCTCCCACTAATGCTTGGAAATCCGTCCAGGTCATGTCATAAATCGGTTCGGCATCTTCATAGACTTGCGGATCTTTGGTATATGCATAGGTGATATTGGACAGATTGATTACGTAAGGGACTTCATTCTCCGCGGCCAGACAGGTGGCCACATAATCGGTGGAGTTCCCCGGATGCCATCCGCCGCTGACGATAATTTGGTGATGATTCTGATATGGATAAGATTGAGCGTGATGGGTGATAATGTCCGGGTAGGCATGTGTGGAGAATAGCATCTGTACGAGACGCGCATTGAGATGAGTGGCATAAATACCAATCCAGTCAAGTTCCGTATTGGTTGCCGTAGTAAGATCTGAGAGAGCATTTTGATATAATCTGGCTGTTTTTCCGCCACCGGTTATTAAGAAAAAACGGTGACCTTCTTCCAGGAAAGGGCGGAGTGTCTCTCGGAACCGGGCCAAATATTCCGTGTCGATTGTTCCGGTAGGGGACGGGGCTATAAGAGAGCCGCCCAGTGAGAGGACATACGTTTGATGTGTCATAAAAACGTAATTAGAACTTTCCTCAAGGATACCATAAACCGCTCAAAAAGGGAATATAATAAAAACCACCGACGCCCCTCATATTCGTCGGTGGTGAAGAATACGGAAAGCCTAAGATTCCGGATAAAATTGTACGCGAGATACCTTCCCATCTTCCGTCCATTCCATCATGGAGACTTGACGCATTTTTACGTCTCCCATCTGTTCGTGAGAAACATCAAGGCGTGAGAGATCGAAGGAAGTGGACCCGGAAACAAGATGATCATACACCTCAAACTCGCGCATTTCGGTGATTCCGTTGAAGAATTGTTCTTCGTGAGAAAGAATCTCGTCTTTGCCGTGAACTTCAGAGCCATCGGGCTGAATCATCACTACATCATCGGCGTAATATTCTTTGATGGCTTCCAACGGATTTCCTTGACGGACCATATCAAGCATGGACTCCAAGTTGTGTTTGATTTGAGACATATATTTTGCATTATTGGCTAAAAGGGAGGAGAACCTCCTTAGGTAGGATATCAGATATATGAGCATATATTCAATATTTATAGATTGCCGAGCATGCAACGTGTACTTGTATTGACATTTTTAAAAGATACTAGTATATTACTAGTGTCCTGTTACAGGAGGTTATATGAACCTATTGCAATTGACTAAAAGAAAAAAGAAGAAAGATCCTTGCTTAGAGGATGTTAAACATGTTGCTAAAGAACTGAATCTTAAGTTCAGAAGACAACCTTTTAAAGAGATTTCCATTTATGATGAAATGGTAGTAGAGATACATTCGTATCCTATTTGGAAAAGAACAAAGAGACTTTTTTTGTATAGTGATGATACAGAGTCTAAAGAAATGTTGAAAGCCATTTTAAATCATCCGAAAATGGAGGGCTGGATTCTTAACTTTGAAGTTAAGAATTTTGAACATAATCAGACTGTAACTGCCCAAGAATTTTTACAGAATAATGGGTAGTATCTAATGTCTAATGTGTGTTTACGCTTCCCACCGTATTGTGTGGGGAGCTTTTTTTGTACTGTATATGTGATACCCTATAATACGGGGTATATACAAATGTGAAAAATTGAAGCTATGCTTTGGGATATTTTTGCAAATGCGACGGTTGTCGAACAGTTAATTACCATCTCCGGTTTTTCGGTTCTGGCTTTTTTATTGGGAATGACTTTGACACCCGCGCTTACCGATTTTCTGTATAAGAATCGTCTCGGAAAGTCCATCCGGGAACATTCGTGGGATGATCAAGAATCGCCTATA
>JAHEOE010000004.1 GCA_018609785.1 Minisyncoccota bacterium
AACACGTTCTGAAGATGATTCGGAAGAAGAGACCGAGCCTGATTCGTCTGAAGCGATTTTAAATATCGATCCCGAAAAGATTACCCAAAAATCGGGATCTCAAGACAAGGGGGAGGCTGACCAAGAAGGTAATTGAGATACGTTCTAGATATTCCGATAGATTATTTTTGAGATGGCTTCTAGTTCATTGTGCTTAAATTCCATACATATATCAAAATTCAAACCTGTTTGCTATACTGAAAAGAGACCTAATATCGGACCGAAATGATAACTTCCTCGAAAGAACACACTGAAGATACCGCCACGGATACCAATTTACGGCCTCAAAATTTTACCCAATACATCGGGCAAGAACAGATCAAAACCAATTTGGATATTGCCATTCAGGCCGCCAAAAAGCGGGGGGAGGTATTAGACCATATGGTGTTTTACGGGCCACCCGGACTTGGGAAGACAAGCCTTGCCTTCTTGATTGCGGATGCTTTGGGAAGTCATATTCAAGTAACCTCCGGGCCCGCGTTGGAAAAAGCGGGAGATTTGGCTTCCATACTTACGAACCTGGAACGAGGAGATATTCTTTTTATTGATGAGATTCATCGGCTCAACAATACTTTGGAAGAAGTACTGTATTCCGCGATGGAAGACTTCGTGATTGATATCGTCGTGGGCCAGGGCCCTTCGGCCAAAACTCTCCGGCTTGACCTCGTTCCCTTTACCCTCGTGGGAGCGACGACCAAATTCGGCTCTCTGACGGGGCCGTTTCGGAGTCGGTTCGGAAACGTATATAACTTCGACTTTTATACCACCGAGGAGATTCAGCACATTCTTGCGCGTTCGGGTAAAATCTTGGGAGCTCACGTAGAAGAGGCACAGGTATTTGAGGAGATTGCTCGCAGAAGCAGGCAGACTCCGCGTGTAGCCAATCGACTCCTGCGGCGCATTCGTGACTATGCCGATGTCCATAACAACGGAGTGATTACCGTCGAGACCGCACACAGTTCGTTCGATCTGTTGGGAATTGATTCCTACGGCCTTGAGGAAGGGGACAAGAAAATTCTTTCGGTTCTGATTGAGAATTTCGGCGGCGGTCCCGTAGGACTTGCCACACTGGCCGCGGCCACCGCCGAAGAGCCGATTACTATTGAAGAAATTTATGAACCGTTTTTACTACGACAAGGGTTTATCCAAAAAACCGCTCGCGGACGGGTGGCAACCGATCTTAGCTTTGAATATTTAGGGAAAGAAGGTTCAAAAACGTCCAATCGTTTGATATAATCCCCACATTATTCATCTCAAAAGAAGGGAGAACTCCTCCGCTCCTTTCGGAGCACCTCACTCTTTATCGAGAATTCAACGGTCACTGAAGAAACATTCTGTTTCTTCCGGCCTCTTTGCAGAGGCCTATCTTCAAGTGGGACTGCAAATGGCAGAGTATAGTTGGAGCGTTTTCCTCCTTATTAAGGAGATTTCTCTCTCCTCTGTTAAAGACGTCGGCACGGCAGTCCCTTCGAAAATAGGCTTTCGATAGAAAGCCGTAAAAAACACACCAGTGTTTTTTAAGTGCCCGTACAAGCTTCGAGGGAAAGGAGGTTCCGTTGCTATAGGCACACTAATAAGATATATACGATTTTTGAGATGCGTTCTAATAGATAACCGTGTAGGGAATGAAACGACTGATCGCCGAGGGAATAGCGATTGCCGTGGTGGGAATGGCCCTGAGCTGGGGGTACACAGCTGAAGCCGCGTCCTCTGGGGTGAGAATCAACGAAGTCTTGCCGGATCCGGAAGGAAATGAATATGACAATGAATTCATTGAGATTAAAAAGCCGGCGAGCACAGATATTTCAGGATGGAAATTAATCCTGCAAAAAGAAAATGAATCTGTAGAGGAAGCTGATACGCTAACAATAGAGGATACGTATACGGGAACAGAGTTCGCGGTTATTGATGAGCAATTGTCTCAAGATCTCTATAACGGTGGGATGACAGTTCGGATATCGGAACCACAGTTGGAAAACGCGGATCATACTCGGCTTGCGTATACTTCGTCAATTGAGGAAGGAATTTCCAAAGCGTTTGATGCAGACTCCGGCACATATATGTATATGGACCCCACGAAAGGGGCGGTAAATGGCGAGCAAAATGGGCAGTCCCAAAATGACGATTCATCGAATAAGCAAGAATCAAACGAGGATAGTACAAACGATACGGAGGATTCGGATAAAAACACGTATATCGGACCGAAAACCTTGACGATTTCTCGGGTTGTGCCGAATCCGGAAGGAGACGAACCACAAACGGAAGTGTTTGAAATTCGCAATTACGGATCCGAGCCGATTGATCTTTCCGGGTGGCACATACGGGAGCGCCGCGGGGCGGACATGGAATCGGTCGAGGAGTATTCTCTTCCCAAACAGACGATTGAGGCAGACAGCTCCCTTCGGCTTGAAAACCAACGTCCCCCGTTAATTAATGACCCCGATTTCGGAGTACTGTTTTCGGTGGTAACACCCGATGAGCAAGTGACGGATACGGTTCTTTACCAGTCCGCGCCGGAAGGAGAAGCACTCGTACGCGCCGAGGACGATACCATGCGGTGGCAAGACGTTCAATCCGGATCCGACGATTCGGAGCCTCCCCAAGAAAAGCAAACAACCGGGAACATAACCATTTCAGAACTCTTTCCCGCACCTAAACAGAAGGGGAAAACCGAGTTTATTGAGCTTAGGAACAAAGGAGACGAGCCGGTTAATTTAGACGGCTGGACACTTACCGATAACAGCAAAGATTTTTCTCTTTCCGCGTACCACTCTCTTCCTGCCGGCGGATATCTGTTGCTTCGGAAGTCCGAGACCGGGCTTGCTCTGAATAATAGCGGCACCGAAACCGTCACGCTTACGAATTCTGAAGGAGAACAGGCGTTGAAGGTAAGTTATACTGATGCGCGCTCCGGGCAAAGCTATACTCGGACGGATGAGGCGTGGCAATGGAGCGCAACACTTACTCCCAAAGCGGCGAATGTAGTTACTAAACCTGTAAAAACAGAGAGTTCAAACGCTGATAAGAAGAAATCACAGACTACAGAGGATACGGAGTTACCTACCGTTGACTCGGATCAAATTCGGCTTACGGAAGTTTTTCCGGACCCGAATGTAATTCCGGATCGCTTCGGTGAATTTGTAGAGGTGCAATATACCGGTGAAAAGGAGCGTTCCCTTAAGGGGTGGATCTTGGAGATTCAAAGTATCAACGAATCACGAGAAGAAGCCTCTCAGATACAGCTCTCGCAAAATGTCTCCGAAAATACTCGTCTGAATCTGTGGTCACTCACGAGTTCCCTCCGTTTGCCGAATGCGGGAGCTACCTTGCGATTGCGCTCTCCTCAAGGTAACGTGGTAAGTCAGATAAGCTATGAGGATGCGAAAACGGCACATTCGTACAGTCGGTTCTCAGAAGAGAATATGTGGCGATGGACGGACCGTGTAACACCTGGGAAAGACAATCAACAAACAAGCTCCAAAAAGCAGTCCTCGTCTCAGTCTTCCGATTCTTCTCAAACGTCTCCAACATCCACGAAGTCTTCAGCGGATAATTCCAAGGAACGTTCCGATTCACAAACAGGATCGGACCAACAGACCGATGCCAAGAAGAGTACAAGGACCGAAAAAACGAACGAAAAAGAGAAAACGTCTCCCTCGAAATCCCCGCAAGAAACGAAGTCGGAGGAGACTCCTCGAGCGACTGACGCGGACGCTCTGCGTATCACCGAGATCTTCGCCTATCCGGAAGGCGATCAGGCTAAGAATGAATTTATTGAAATGAAATATACAGGTAAAGAAGATAGGTCTTTGAAAGGCTGGCAGCTTACGGATGGCGTGAATACGTTTACGTTTGATGATCGACGACCGGATTCGGACACCCGTCTTGTCTTAGGAAGAGAGGAAACCGGTATCGCGCTTCGGAACAATAGGAAAGAAACACTTAAGCTTCGTACGCCTTCGGGTGAAGTCATACAGAGTGTAAAGCGGGAAGAGGCTTATACCGGAGAATCGTATGCTCGCAAGGAGGAAAGTTGGCATCATACCGAGACGGTAACGCCGGGTAAAGCCAATACTATTACGCAGTCGGACAAAAATTCTGAAGAAAATGAGACTACATCTGAAGAATCCGTAGATGAGTCATCTTCCCAAGATACGAACGAGAGCGAGGCAGAGGAAATTCCGCGGGTCATGGATGTGGATGCACTACGGATAACCGAAGTTTTGGCGTATCCCAAAGGCGACCAGGCCGAGAATGAATTTATTGAAATGAAATATACAGGTAAAGAGGACAGGTCTTTGAAAGGCTGGCAACTTACGGATGGCGTGAATACGTTTACCTTCGAGGACCGACGTCCGAGCCCGGGAAACTATATCACCCTTCCACGTTCCCAGACAGGGATTGCCTTACAGAATCATCATCAAGAAACGCTTAAACTCATTCCTCCCGAAGCGGAAAATCCCGCTCAGACTCTCCAGCACACTCCCAAAGAACACGGAGTGGGGTATGCGTTAAAAGACGGAGAGTGGAAGCATACGACGGATACTACCGCCGGTGCGTCCAATACAATCAGGGCTCTCGAATCAGAACCCAAAGAAGAATCCTCCTCTGAGAAAGAACATGAGAGAACAGCGTTGAAGACAGTCGCAGCTGCCTACGAGGTTTCTGACGAGGAGAAAATTCGTCTGGAAGGGCAGGTTTTTATTCCGCCCCATGTACTGTCGAATCGGTTTTTTGTGGTCAGTGACAGTGAGCGATCGATAAAGGTGTACAATTACGAACAGGAATTTCCCGATTTGGAGTGGGGAAGTCATGTTAGCATAGACGGAAAAGTCTCGATTACCGGTGAGGATACCCGTATAAGCGCGGATACGGAAGGCATAGAAGTGGAAGAATCCGGAAACGTGGCACCGCCCAAGCCGGTGAATGGGAATCAGACTGGTATCACGTCTTCTGTACAAGGACAACGGGTTACGCTAACGGGAGAACTTTTGGAGCAGAACGGAGACGATATGTACGTTCGTACCAACGCAAACAAACGGTTGCGCGTGACTATTCTTCCCACTACTTCACTTGAAAAACCGGATATGAGAGCCGGAGATACCATTTCCGTTTCGGGCTTGGTGGATGTATACCGAGAGAGTGTTCGTATCCCGGTTTGGCATCAGTCTCATCTGCAAGTTCATACCGAACGTTCGAAGGATAAAGAAGATTCCGAGGATACAAAGGAGGAGAGTGGCTATCCTGCATCCACCCAAGCTCAAGAACGGTCTTCGTATACGGTTGACGAATTGATTGATGAGAGAGGGAGTTCAGAAGTGTCTTCGAACCAATCCGGTCCGTTTCCGAGTCCCGCGCAGCTGACAGCCTACATTCCTCAAGCCGGACGTGATTGGCTTCGTGAACATCCGTGGGTAAGCCTGGTGGCTTTACTCGGTGTGATATGGGGTGCCGCCGCGGTTATTTTGTGGAGAGGAAAGTAGAGGGAGAAGAAGGATATACGGTAGCGGATACTCGCTATGTGTTACAAGAACCCATCTCTATCAAATACTAGAGGCCATCTCAAAAAATAATCTTTTGGTTCCTCTATTTTACGCATATGAAGGCGACAGAGCGTATGAACGAATTTTGGGTATGGTAGGCCGTAGGCGTTAAATGCCAGTGAATACGTCTCTGTCGCCTTCATAGACTTTTACCTAGAATAATTTTGAGATGCGTTCTACTAAATACTAAATACCAAATACGAAATTCTATATACCACATACCAAATACTCAAAAACGCTCCTCTTTTCAACTCCTGAAAAATAGCATACAATAAGGATAATGAAGCAAAAAGCACCCCCGCGCACATGGCTGAAACGAATTGCGCAGAAGTTCGGACAGGATATTGGTATTGATTTGGGGACCGCGAATACGTTGGTCTACGTGAGAGATCGTGGCATTGTGATCAATGAACCCTCGGTCGTGGCGGTTAATACCAAAACGGGACAGGTCTTGGCCATCGGTGACGAAGCCAAAGCCATGGTGGGGCGTACACCTTCTCATATTGTAGCATCCAGACCCTTGGTGAACGGGGTGGTTTCGGATTACGAAGTAACCGAACAGATGCTTCAATATTTTATTCATAAAGTCACGCGCGGCGGAGTGTTTCATCGGATGCGTTCGCGCGTGGTTGTAGGAATTCCGTCCGGAGTTACGGAAGTGGAAAAGCGAGCCGTGTATGACGCGGCTAAAACAGCCGGGGTGCGCGCGGTGTATTTAGTGGAAGAGCCGGTTGCCGCCGCGATCGGCTCGCGTCTGCCCATTCAGGAACCCACGGGCAGCATTGTGGTTGATATCGGCGGAGGAACAACCGAAATTGCGGTCATCTCGTTGGGAGGGATTGTCATTTCGAAAAGTTTGCGTATCGCCGGAGATCAACTTCGGAAAGATATTACCCGTTATATCCGCAATCACTACAAACTGGTGATCGGAGAACGAACGGCCGATGAAGTCAAAACCACAATTGGGTCGGCCAAGCAGACCGATCAGGAGACAGAGATGATTATTCGGGGACGGGATATTCTGACCGGACTCCCGAAAGAAATCATGGTCAACGACGCGGACATTCGTTCTGCAATTACTCCTTCGATAATGACTATTGTCTATACCATCAAAACCTCTGTTGAGGAAACACCGCCCGAGCTGATCGGTGATATTATGGAACGCGGTATTGTTCTTGCCGGTGGCGGAGCGCTTCTGAAAGGATTGGATACATTGGTGTCCGAGGTTACTCAGGTACCGTGTCATGTAAGCGACGATCCGTTAACGGCGGTTGTGCGCGGAGGGGGAATGGTCCTTGAGCAAATTGACAGCCTTCAAGACCTTCTTGTTCCGTTGGATGTCGGCGAACGTCCGAAAATGTGAATATACCCTCCCTATGAAGAAGCATCGCAGACAGATCATACGTTTGGGGATAGGAATTGCGGGATTCGTTCTGCTGGGAGTAATGATATGGCCGGCCGGTCGGGGAGCGATTTCAGAAAGAGTAAATTCTATGGTTACGGCCGGCACCGCTTCCTCTCAAGGAAATCTCGAACAGTTGCGCCGAGAGAATCGTGAACTCAAGGCGGAAGTATCTTCTCTGCTTTCCTTGAAACGAGAGAATACGCGTTTGCGAAAAGCATTGGAAATTGAGGATCAGGCCAATATTGAGACCTATATTTCCGCGCAAGTTCTTAAGAATATGGACAGTAATTATCTGAGACGGAGTGTGGTTCTCAATAAGGGATCGGAGTCTGAGGTGTCCGAAGGATATGCCGTGATTCATAACGGGTTTGTGATCGGAGAGATTGTAGAGGTTAACGCCCGGACCAGTCGAATGAGGTTGATTACCGACCCGGAGTCCAAAATTGCCGTGCGTGTCAATAACGAAGCGGAATCTAAAGGGGTTTTGAAGTCACCGTTTGGAATTGAGCTTCAGATCGACCTTGTGCCCCAGGCGGAGTCTGTCTCGGTTGGTACGCGGGTATTTACGTCCGGAATCGACGGTCTGCCGGCTCGGTTACCGATAGGACGTATAGCTCGGGTGGATTCCTCTCAAACTCAGTATCATGATATTGGGCTGGAGACTCCGATTGACTTTCAGAAACTGCGTGAAGTGTTTATTTTAGTACCATCATGAAAGACACAATCTTTTGGCTGGGCCTAACCCCCGTTACTATCTTTCTGGAATTTTGGATCGTTCCTTCTTCGGTGATGTTTCATTTTACGGCTATGCTTTTACTGGTCGCGCTTTTTTTGTTTCGGGCACGTATAGTGTTCGGATTGGGAGTTTGTATGATGGGATTTTTACTATCGGTTACGTCTATCACCTCGATGTCCGTTCTCTTGGGATGGTTGGGAAGTTGGGGAGTTTTGGCGGGTATTCTGTTTGTGATTGCCGGTAAAAAACACATTTGGCCTTTGCCTTTGGGAATTGTATTGTTTCGGATTACTCATTATCTCTTCTCACCCGTGCCGATTCTCGGTATACTGACAAGGGCGGATATATGGGCCGGACTTGTATTAAATGTCGTACTTGCCGCCGCTCTTGGGCTTTGGCTTCGTCAACAGATACGCATCTCTACATGAACGGATTTTTAAAACGAAATACGCAAGATATTACCCCCGAAGATGTCTATATCGATCGGGACAGACGAGACGCCAGTTTCCTTTCTGGCTCGTCAATAACGCCCACTATAAGTATAGCGGGGATCTTAGTGTTGGTGTTCATTGTTGGTTTGTGGGGGTATACGTTTCGTATGCAAGTTCTGCATTCCCAATCCCAAGATCAGGGAGTGAACTCGGCAAAAACCTATATCCAGCCGCGTCGGGGGAATATTTTTGACGTAAACGGAACCCTTCTGGCGGACACGTCTTCTACCTATGATGTGGTTATCTTACCTGATCAGCTTCCTTCTGATACCGAGCGAGTTTTCCGTACATTAGCAGAAACGCTTGATATTTCCGTTGAAGAAATATCGGGAAAAATTGCCGCCCGGGAAGGAACGGACCCTATCATTCTCGCCCGAGAAGTGGAACGAGAGGTGGCAATCACGTTACAAACTCAAGAAATCTCCGGTGTTGTTCTTAAAAAGCGTGAGATCAGGAGCTATCGATACCCGCGTGTATTTGGTCATATTATTGGATATACGGGACAAATTTCCGATCGAGAACAGTACAAAGAATATCTGTTGAATGAGACCGTGGGAAAGCAAGGGCTTGAAAAGGTGTATGAACAGAATCTCCACGGTGAATACGGCGTACGCAGTCCGCTTAACCCGGAAGAAATCAGAAAATCTCCGCAACCCGGTAACTCTCTCCGGCTCACGGTAGATGCCGAGTTTCAAAAGGCGACGCATACCAAGCTCAAAGAAATCGTCGATCAGAATGACAAGATCTCGGAAGGTGTGGCCGTCGCCATGAATCCGCAAACGGGCGAGGTTCTCTCTTTGGTGAGCATTCCGTCTTATAATGCGCAAATGTTTATCGGAGGGATTTCCGGAGAAGAGTATCAAGATTTGCAAACAGCAGAGGGTAAGCCGCTTCTCAATAAAGCGATTGCCGGGGAATACGCGCCGGGATCAACGGTAAAGCCGCTCTTGGCCGGAGCTATGTTGGAGGAGGGGGTAATCACCCCTGAAACCGAAATTTACGATCCGGACGGACGTCTTGTGGTTCCCAATCCGTATAATCCCGGCAACCCGGCCATTTTCCCCGACTGGAAACCGCACGGCCGCAGTGATGTGTATAAAGCGATCGCCAAGTCCGTAAACACATTCTTTTATATATACGGAGGAGGTACCCGAGAGAAAGAAGGTCTGGGTATCGAGCGGGTTGTGAAATGGTATCGGGCGTTTGGATTTGGATCGCCGACCGGGGTGGATTTGTCGGGAGAACGAGGAGGAACCTTGCCGTACACCAATCTCTCCGCGGACGAAAAGAAAAAATGGACGCGCGGACGGACCTATAATGTCTCCATCGGACAAGGGACGCTTACCGTTACACCGCTTCAGATTACGACATATATCTCGGCCATTGCCAATGGGGGCACGTTGTATGAACCGCGAGTTGTAGACAGTATTCATAATTTTGAGAACACCGAGACCAAGCGCGATCTGAGTTCGAAGGTGAAAGCGGACGGTCTCTTCAGTCCCAAGAATATTCAAGTAGTCAAGGATGGCATGCGCCAAACCGTAACCGATGGTACCGGAGACGAACTTCAGGATTTACCGTTTAAAGCCGCCGCCAAAAGCGGAACCGCGCAGACAAGCAAAGAGCGTAACAATTCCTGGTTTACTGCCTATGCTCCCGCGGATAATCCGCAACTTGCAGTTACCGTGCTTGTTCCGGAAGGAGACGACAGCGGGGAAACGGCAGTTCCGGTCACCAAACACATGTTAAAGTGGTATTATGAAAATCGAGGGTTTGAGTAGTGATGATACGGTAGCGGGTACGGTTTATACATATGCCCTTCGGCATGATATACGATAGATATACAGTGGATATATGGTTGTGAATGGTAGCTCGTAGTTCGTATTCCGTATTTCGGGGACACCGTATGTGTCCTCCTCTTTTTAAAGGTTGCATATTCGTCCGAACATCCTTTAAACGTGGACGTGGCAGTCCTTCGGAAATAGGAAGCCGAATGGCTTCCGTAAAAACCTCTGGTTTTTAAGTGCCCGTCCAAGTTTCGATAAAGAGTGAGGGCCCCCGAAGGGAGGAGGAGTTTTCGTTAAAAAACTTGAACAACGAATCCTCCTTTCCCTAACGGGTATTTCCTCCTTAAAAAGGAGAAAAACACAGCAAGATACACTCACATAAGAGTATCTTTATAGTAAAGTTCAATAGTATATCAACTGTATCCGCTATGGTATATCCATCGTATATCACTATCAACGTGCTACGTGCTACTCAAAAAACACCAAATACTATATATTCCGATAGATTATTTTTGAGATGCGCTCTAAATTCTAAATACTAACTACGCACACGATATGACTATCGGCATCGACATACGCGCCATCGGCAAACGCGGGACCGGAGACGAGGTGTATACGACGAACCTCATCACCAATCTCGCCGAACATGCCACGAAGCATACGTTCTTTTTGTTTACCGACGACGAACGTGTGCGGGAATTTAAATGGATCAAAGCGCTCCCCGAGCATATGACGGTGGTGGTCATCCCGCCGGCGCACCGGGCGATATGGACGTTTATCAAACTGCCGAAAGCCGTCAAAAAGTACGATGTTGACGTCCTGCATGTCCAGTATATTGCGCCGCTCTGGTTCCCGAGCAAAACCAAGCTTATCACCACCATTCACGATATTTCTTGGAAAGTGGTTCCCCGATACATTCCCCCCAAGGACCGCAGACTGCTCAATACGTTCATTCCGCTCACCATTCGGAAGGCGGATCGGATCATTACCGTTTCCAAGCATTCTCGGGAGCAAATCGAGCAGTTCTATCCCGCCGCCAAGAATATCGTAAGCGCCATTTACAACGGCGGATATATTTCTCCCGAGTCCCGAGCCGAGGTGAGGCGTCCCGAATCGGTGCCTTTTGAGACGGTCGATCACCCGTATATCCTTCACGTAAGCAGTCTTCAACCGCGCAAAAACGTTCCGCAACTACTTCGGGCGTACGCCTCGTTTTTGAATGTTTATAGAGATGTTTCTCAGGTTCCGCTTTTGGTTCTTGCCGGTGGGGAGGGTATCAATTACGATACCGAAATTGACACGGTTATTGAAAATGAGAATTTGGAAGATTTTGTCGTCCGGACGGGACATGTCTCCGAAGTGGAAAAATATCGGCTCTATGCTCATGCTCGGCTCTTTGTCTCGCTCTCGCTTTTTGAAGGCTTTGGGATTCCCTTTATCGAGGCAATGAGTTTCGGCGTTCCCGTCGTGGGGTCCAACCGCTCCTGTCTCCCGGAGATTATCGATAAAGGGGGAGAGACGGTGAATCCGGAAGATCGGGAGGCTATTGCCGAGAAATTGTATCGCCTGTCCACCGATGAGACTTTGCGGGAACGGTACGCCAGAGAAGGGATTAAGCGAACGCAAGAATTTACCTGGGAGAAGATGGCGCGACGGACGTTGGAGGTGTATGAGGACTTACTTGAGGAGTAGTTTTAGATAGAATTTGGTAATTGGTGTTTTTTGAGTAGTACGTAGCAGGTAGCAAGTTGATAGTGATATACGGTAGCGGGTATAGTTCCTTCGGAACTGATATACGATAGATATACGGTTGTGAATGGGAGATCGTAGTTCGTATACCGTATTTCGGCTAAAAACAGGTTGTGTC
>JAHEOE010000005.1 GCA_018609785.1 Minisyncoccota bacterium
AAATACAGCCGTGTGTGGGGGGTGGAGTTTAGAATCTCTTCCACGCGTTCGGGCCATTCCATAAGAATGAGAAATTGAGGGTTTTTGCGAAGTTCGGAAAGACCCAGCTCCTGTGTCTCACTATGATGAGACAGACGATACAGATCGAGATGATAGAGCCTTTCATAGCTTTCATAGGCCATGTCGGTCAGCGGATAGGAATTTATAAGAGTGAACGTGGGGCTGGTTATCGGGGTTGTAATTCCCATAACTTCGGCAAAGGTTTTTACGAACGAAGTTTTGCCGCTCCCCAGTTCACCCGAAAGAGTTATGACTTGGGCATATGTCTCGCGCGGAGTGGCAATTTTTTGGGCTAATTCCTGAGCGATGGGGGACAGTTCCGCTTCTCCGGTCGGGTAATACGTTTTCATACATTATCGGTTAAAGGAGAAATACCAAGGACACGTTCCAATTCGGCAAAGTCTGTGATACCCTCGAATACTTTCAGGATACCTGATACTTCGAGTGTCGTCATCCCCTCTTCGCGAGCAAGACGTCTGAGGTCTTCTTGGGAAGCGTTTTGGTGAATATGTCGGCGAATTGAGTCGGTGACAATGAAAGTTTCGAAAATACCGGTCATTCCTTCGTATCCTGAGGGGCAGTCTTCAGTGGATTGCGCCTCGTACACGCTCTCCGGAATGGAGTTATGAAAGCGGGCGGGGAGGTTTTTCTTCAAAGTCTGTTTTTCTGTTTCGGAGAGAGTACGTTCGGTTTTGGACGTATTGCATAAGGTGCGGACGAGTCTTTGAGCAATACTTGCTTCCAGGGAGTTGGCAATTTCTTCGGGCCTCACGTCCAGTTCGCGGAGACGTTCAATAGTGGAAATGGCATCGTTTGTGTGGAGGGTTGAAAAGAGAAGGTGGCCCGTATTTGCTGCTTGGAGGGCGGTGTGTGCGGTCTCTTGGTCGCGAATTTCTCCCACCATGAGGATGTTGGGATTTTGACGCAGGAGGGACTGCAGTGCTTCGGAGAAGGAGTAGTCTTTTGTCTCATCAATCGTGGTTTGCAGGATATCGTCCAGACGGTATTCGATGGGGTTTTCAATGGTGATGACTTTATTTCCCGGCGTGTTTACGTGCTGAAGCATGACATACAGAGAGGTGGTCTTGCCGGAACTGGTGGGACCGGTGGCCAAAATCAGACCTTCGGGACGTTGCAGTTTTTCGCGTAAAGCGGAAAGGTCACGATCGTTGAGTCCCAGATCGGATAGGTCCAGCGCGGTGATATCCATATGCAAGAGTCGGAGTACCACGGTTTGCCCGTACCCGCCGGGGACAATGGAAACACGCGTGTCCACTGTGTCTTCGGCGAAAATACTGAAACGTCCTTCTTGGACGCCGGTGGTTTCTTCAAGATTGAGGCCGGCCAGAATTTTAATTTCTTTAAGGAGCTTGGGGTATGCGCTATGAGGCAGTTCGTACATGGTCTTCAGTATTCCGTTAATACGAAAGCGTACTACCAGTGAGTCCGAGGTGGGCTCTATGTGAATGTCACTGGCTTGACGAAGCATGGCTTCTGTAACGGTGAGTTCGAGAACATGCTCAAGCGGAGCTTTTTCCACCAGTGTATCCAAGCGACTGTTGGATACGCGTGTACGCAATGTTTCCGTAATTCGGATTCCCCGACTCAAAGCGGCGTCCAAAGTTTCTTCATACAGATCTTCAATGTATTGGGTATCTCCCGCGACCGATTCCACTTCTTCCACTGAGGTCTGCCCTTCAATAGCGTGAAGAATGCCGTCTTGATACAAAGTCAACATTCCTTTTTCGATTGTCTTACGGAACAGAGCGAACTCACTGGCTTCTTCTTCAATGAGTTTGACCATTTCTTCATCTTTTTGAAACATCTCAAAAAGCGCAAATCTTCCTTTATATCCTAGTCCCATGCACTTGGGGCAGCCGTTGGGACGGTAGAGCGTATCAATATGTTTGGGAACTTCTACGCCCGCTCGCGGAGAAATAACCGCCAGCGCATGTTCTAACTTTTCAAGTTCTTCTTCGGAAGGAGTGTAGGCTTCTTTGCACTCGCAGAGACGGCGGACCAGGCGTTGAGCAACGTAAAGATTCATAGCCGCCGCCACCAAATTGGATTTTACGTTTAGTTCCGTTAAGCGGGAGACAATGCCTATTGCGTCGTTTGTATGCAATGTGGAGAAAACCAAATGTCCGGTTAAGGCGGCATTAATAGCGATATTGGCCGTTTTTTTATTGCGGATTTCTCCGACCATGATGACGTCCGGATCTTGTCTGACAATTGATTTGAGTCCGCTTGCGAAGTCATATCCGCTGTCTTCGTCTACTTGCGTCTGGTTGATATTGGGGAGACGGTATTCGATAGGGTTTTCAATGGTGACGATGTTACTCTCAGATGTGTTGAGATGTTTGAGAAACGCGTAGAGGGTGGTCGTTTTACCTGATCCGGTAGGTCCGGACAGAATGATCATGCCTTCGGTGCGGTTGAGCTCTTCCAGAAAGATCTGAAGGAAAACATCACGCATTTCAAAGGAGCGGATGTCAAGTGAATGAACATTCAGATTGAGGATTCGTAAAACAATGAACTCTCCGTTTTCGCCCGGAAGAAACGAGGCGCGTACGTCAACTTCTTGGCGCGTGGTTTCATCTTCGGTAAGACGGATACTGAAACGACCGTCCTGGGCGGAAGAATTGATATTGAGTTTGAGGGAGGCGAGATTTTTGAGGCGTGAATTGAGGTTTTCGTATTGGCTTGCTGAAAGAAACATAATATCCTGAAGTGTTCCGTCGATCCGGTAACGTAAGCGAGCGGAGTCTTCACGGGGTTCTATATGGACATCCGAGGCTTCCATGGCAATTGCTCCCGCCAGAACATATTCAATCAGAGCGGAAATTGAGATTCGGTCCAAGCGCGAGGCGATGTCGGTGAGGTTGTTCGTATTTTCTTCGATACTTGTTACGCGCTCTTGATCAATATCTATGGTGTCGCTTACAACATTTGTTTCTTCACGAATGGAATCATATACGTTAAAGGCTTTTTCCAGACTTTGGCGTGAAACAAAAAAGATTTCGGTTTGGTATCCTTTCGATTGGAGTCGGTTAAGGATTCGCTTCATCAATGAATTTTGATGATTGTGAATGGCAACTTTCAGTTGGTGCCCCGAAGATTTAAATACTGCCATTTCCGCTTTTCGAGCTGTTTCTTCAGGGATAATTTTTAGAGCTTCTTCGCTGATGTTGACCAGACGGAGGTTGATGTAGTTCAGATTGTATTTTTGAGCCCGCGCTTTGATATGGCGTTCTTCCTGTTGGCGCTTGACGTGAGATAGGTCTTTTTCCAAGCGTCCGCTGTTGCGCAGCTTTTCATGGAATGCGGGACGTTCGCTGGGTTTGTAACTTGGCATGGTGTCTGATGTTGGTTTTTGAGATTATGTTCATTATAGCGTATGAACGGGGAATTGAACAAAGAGAGATTTGAGGTTTCGGTCGAAACGTTGGTATACTGTAGTACAAATACCCAAACCATGACGTATGACCTATATCGATGAACTTCCGGATACCGCCTGGAAACATACTCCCGTTCTCGTACGCGTGGATGTGAATGAGCCGGTGGATGAAGAAGGAATCCCCCAAAATACCTATCGGATAAAACGGACGATACCAACCGTTCGGTATCTTACCGAGCGAGGAGCGAAGGTTATTCTTTTGGCACACCTCGGAAAGCCGGACGGCAAGCGGGAGCCCGGATTAACGTTAAAGTTTATTTCTACGGAAATAGAGCATTACTTGAAAAAAGCCGTACGATTTATACCAAATGTGAGCGGATCTGATGTAGAAGCCTCCGCTCATGGTATGGAAGCGGGAGATGTTTTAATGCTTGAGAATACGCGGTTTCATCCGGGAGAGACCCAAAACAGTGATGGGTTGGCGGATAAATGGGCAAAGTTGGGAAAACGCTATGTGAACAATGCCTTTGCGACCTCTCATCGGGAGCATGCTTCACTTGCGGCGATTACACAGTTTTTACCGTCTTATGCCGGGTTGTTGATCAGAGATGAAGTTGAGACGATGGATCGGCTTCTTGAAGAGCCGCCTTCCCCGTCCGTGGCAGTGTTGGGAGGCGCTAAGGTGGAAACCAAACTTCCGTTGGTTTCTTTCTTTGCCGAACGGTTTGATTATGTATTGCTGGGCGGTATTGTGGGAAACGCGTATCTTGATCGGTACGGACGTGATAACCGTCGCGTCTATCTTCCCACAGACTTTGCCGGGGAGGGGGAGCGCTTGGATATCGGTCCCGAAACGAGAGAACGGTTTGCGGGCATCATCTCCAAGGCCTCTTCCGTCTTTTGGAACGGTCCTTTGGGCAAAATGGAGGAATCTCCGTATGATAAGGGAACAATATCGGTCATGAACGCCATTATGGAGAATGAGAACTGTTATGCGGTCGCGGGGGGCGGAGAGACCGGGTATGCGATTGCGCAGTGGGGAGATTATGACCGGTTTGATTTTGTCTCCACCGGCGGCGGCGCGCTTTTGACGTATATTCGGGACGGAACATTGCCCGCGTTGGAATATCTTGAGAAGGAGTGAATAGTTGGTATATGGTTCCTTCGGAAACGATATACGGTGGCGGGTACGGTTGTTTATGAGTAGTAAGTAGCATGTAGCGAGTAGCAAGTGAATAGAATTTCGTATCTCGTATCTGGAATTTAGAAGCCGGAAGTCTGAAGGGAGAAGCCAGGAGTGGGAAGACAGAAGTCTGAAGCCGGAAAAAGAGATATGCGGTCGTAGTTCGTATTTCGGACCTCAAACACCAATGTGTCCTCCTCTTTTTAAAGAGGAGGGGCCCCGAAGGGGGGGGAGGAGTTCTCGTCAAAAACCTGTCATATCAATGAATCCTCCTTTCCCTAACGGGTATTTCCTCCTTTTTAAAAGGAGGAAAACATAACCGGTGGATACGTCGACACGGCAGTCCCACTGAAGATAGGCTTCGTCAGAAGCCGTAAGAAACAGAATGTTTCTTAAGTGCCCGTCCAAACATCGAGGCAGTGCCCCGGAAATAGGAAGCCGAATGGCTTCCGTAAACACCTCCGGTTTTTAGGTGACCGTTCAAGCTTCGATAAAGAGTGAGGTGTCCGTAAGGACGGAGGAGTTTCCCCTACTTTGTTTGATATAACCTCTGGCATCGGCATTTTACGCTGTTCCGGTATATGACATAACGGGAAGTATGATATCATATACATATATGGAATTGATACAAAAAACAGGACGAGTGGTTTTTCTTCTGGCGTTGGGAAGTATACTGGCGGTCACCCCCGTAAGGGCACAAGACGGGAATTTGGAGAGTTTATTATCCGAGAATGGGGGGAACGAGAGTGGAGTGTTGCAGAACATGCAATCCGACACTTCGCAATCGAGTCAAGAAGGAATTTTGGAGAGCCTCGGGAATGGTGGGAGCTCATCAGACGCCAATCAGGACTCCGGGAGTAACGGACTTCAAGGAGGGAACCTCAGTCGGAAAGATCTCTTAAAACGCGGAAATCAAATACAGAATAAGCTCCTTAAAAATCCGGAAACCCAGGCGGAACTCAATACCTTGATTAACACCTATGTTAAACAGCAGTATTCCGATCTGTTTTATACTCGTAATACTTCCCAGGGAGATATGAATATCCTTCTCCAAAACACGAAGCTGTACCAAGGGAACAAACTGCAATTTGTAGTGGTGCAAAAACATATCAATGAGGCGTTGGACTTCAAAAACGCTGATTACACGTGGACCGTTAAACGGGGGGAGGAGCTGGTTATGACCAAAAACGGAACCGAGAAAACCGGTTTTCACTTCACTCCGCAAGAGACAGGACCGCATCTTGTGCGTGTGGACGTTGATTTTCCCAACGGTACCACAAAGACGGGGACGCTTTCTTTTGACGTTTATGAGCGTACGAATATTGATTATCGACCGTTTGATCCCGGCAAAGGAGATATTATTAAGTTGCGCGCGACCAGGCGTTTTCCGGATAGTAATGTAGTCTGGCGCATGGACGGAGACATATTTGCTCGGGGGACGTACGAACCGTCATTTCAAGAGTTTAAAGGGTATGGCGGTTCTTACAATATTGATGTTTCCGTGAAGGATCGGGAAAGCGGAAACGTACGTTACTACGGCGAGACCACAATTCGGATTAAAAAGCCTTCAGTGCATGTTCGAGCTTCCGAAACCGAGACGGGGCAGGAAGTTGCCATAGGGAAAGATACCCTGGTGGTGGGGGAAGATAAAAAGATTACCTTTCAAGCTCGGCCGAAGTCTTTTCCGACCGGAAAAACGCTTAATCATATTTTCCGTGTCAATGGAGATATAAAACAGGACGGACCGCAATCGGAGTTTACGTTGGATGTCAAAGCGAACGCGCGTACTTCACTCGAAGTTACGACGCAAGCCGGTGAGCAAGGGGTGGTGGCCACCCGC
>JAHEOE010000006.1 GCA_018609785.1 Minisyncoccota bacterium
GTGCGAAAGTGGATGCAGAGAGGCTTTCCTCCCCAGAGCCTCGTTGAGGAGTTCCTAACACCACAAGATATAGAGTCCTCGAAGTTCCACTCCTTCGTGCATCCGAAGGCCGATACTCTTGACTTCCCACGATACTGCTTGCCAAAGCCCAAGAAACGATGAAAGAAACCGAGATATATTGTCCTAAATGCGGTACCGAACTTATATCCGACGAGGCTCATATAGGGAGTAAAGAAGAACTGGAAGTATTCCAGTGTAAGGAGTGCTATACAATATCAGAGTGGCTCTTTTCCGCTCCCACACCAGTCCTGATTTCTAACCACTAAACACTCAGTTATGAAACAGACCGTCCCACCCGAGGGAAACGAAGACGCAAACGTAGCAATCGTTGGGGAGGCTCCAGGGAAGAATGAGGTAAAGAAGGGCCGTCCGTTCGTTGGAAAGAGCGGGAAGCTCCTACGCGGACTTCTTTCCTCCGTTGGCCTCAATCCATCGGATTGTTGGATAACCAACGTCGTAAAGCGAAAGACTCCCGGCAATAAAACCAAGAAGTGGAGGAAAAACAATCCGGAGGCTTATAGCGAACACATCGATGCGCTCCAACAGGAGCTAAAACGCATCAACCCAAACGTAGTAGTTCCCGTAGGCGGCGAGGCGCTCAAAGCGCTCTGCGGCAAGTCAAAGATCTCGAACTGGAGAGGCTCTATTATCCCCTCCACTCTGCTCGACGAGCAGAAATGCGTTCCAACCATGCATCCCGCAGCTGCGCTAAGGATGTATATTTGGCGATACTGGATCAAGTTCGACCTCAAGCGCGCAAAGGAAGAGAGCAAAAGCGCCGCTTTTCCCGAGCTTGGCTATAACTATATCCTCGAGCCGAGCTTTGAGAAGTGCCTTTCGTATCTCAAAGCCTGTCGCGAGGAAGACCATCATGCGTTTGATATTGAGGTAAGCGGCAAGGAGGTTTCTTGTATATCCTTCGCTAAAGCGAACGACGAAAGCGCCATCTCTATTCCGTTCATGCAGGGAACCGACAGGGGAGTGAGGGAATACTTCTCGCAAGAACAGGAGGTAGATATATGGCAAGAGATAGCGAAGTTGCTCGAAAGCGAGGATATAATATCCATCGCCCACAACGCCTCCTTCGACACAACCTTCCTAAACGAGTGCTATGGGATCGTTCCGAAGAAAATACACGACACGATGGTCGCGCAAGCGATCCTCTGGCCCGACTTTCCAAAAGGGCTTGACTTCGTTACCTCTATCTACACAAAGATCCCTTATTATAAAGATGATGGAAAACACGCGAAAGCACTCGGGCGTAATTATTGGGAGTATAACGCCAAAGACTCCATCGTACTCACCGAGGCGTGGCCGGAGATGGTGGATGATCTTCAGAGGACTAGTAGATGGGAAACTTATGAGCGCCAAAGAAAGCTCATAGAGCCAGCGTGTTTTATGACACGTCTTGGCGTGAACGCTGATGTGGAGGGACTGGAAGAGTGGAGCGAAGAGCTGGATAGGAAATACCAAAAACTACTAGACGAAATAGAGTCCTACACGGGCGACTACGGTCGCCTCAATCCCAACTCACCCAAGCAGTGTAAGGAATATTTCTACGAGTTCCGAGGCGAGAAGCCATACAAATATAACGGAAAGCCAACGACGCGAGAAAAAGCGATGAAGCAACTCGCGGGAACGAAGGGCTACGAGGAGGCAAGCCTAGTCCTAGAGGCTCGCGGTCTACGAAAAATGAAAGGAACCTATGCCGATGTACAGCTTGATGAAGATGGGAGGATGCGTGGATCAATCAACGTGGTGGGGACCCGATTCGGTCGATTCTCGTCCTCCCAGACTATCCACGGAACGGGAGGAAATATGCAGAATCTCCCCTACGACTTCCGTAAATTCCTCACCCCTGACGAGGGTTATGTGGGATACGAAGTTGATCTTGGTCAGGCTGAGAACCGAGTTGTGGCCTATCTTGGGCCGGATCACGACATGATCGAGGCATTTGAGGAAGAGCAGGATATCCACATAAAAACAGCTGGATACGTGCATGAGATCTCTTACGAGAAGGCAATAGAAATGCACGAAAAGTGGGAGAAAGCAAAAGAGATAGGAGACAAAGCGCTCTTGGAAAGAGCCGCATCGCCTATTGGGAACGGGAAGAGATCAGTGAGGTATTGGGGCAAGAGATGTAACCATGCCTTCAACTATGGAATGAGCAAACGAAAGGCAGCAAGGATCTTCGAGATCCCGCCAAGTCAAGCAGGGACGCTCAGAGAGAAATACCTCAGCGCATATCCCGGCGTTAAGAAGTTCTGGCAACGAGTGCAGGACCAGTTACACGACACAAGAGAACTCCAGAACCTCCTTGGTAGGCGTTATACATTTCTGGACCGTCTCAACTCAAGTACATACAAAGACGCATACGCTTTCTTGCCTCAATCTACTGTGGTGGATCACCTCAACGTAACTGCGTTGAGGGAGGTTTATGAAGATCAAACAACCTACGGCGACGTAGAGCTCCTAAACCAAGTTCATGACTCAATTTGGTTCCAAGTTCCCAAGTCCCTAACTTGGACCGAACACGCAGCGATCTTGATGAAACTTGCCGAGAGCATGGAGGAACCGCTCCAGTGTCGAGGCCGAGAGTTCTCCATCCCCGCCGAGGTAGAAATAGCGCCCGAGAACTTCAAGGATCTCCATGAGATCGGGGAGGTAACGGACGAAAGTATCGAATGGCTTTCTAACCAACTTAAAGAGCATTATGAACGGCTCACATATAAAAGTCACGAAACTGCGTAACATCGGTACCGGAAATCCAGAGGAGGTCGAAAGAATCCTTCTAAAAGCGGACATCAGGGAAGTCTACCCACATCACGAGCAGTATCGAATAATCAACTTACGAGAAGGACCCAGCCTCACTGTTAAAGAGCCTCTTGAATACTTTGAAGAGCGTCTATGCCACAAAACAAACGAGAGCTAGATGATTGGATCTCTAACAAACTCGAAAAACATCATGAACGACTCACCAACACACATCAAGACCACAGTAGTAAAGGAGTGGAGTTATGAGAAAAAGGAGCACTCAGTCGAGGCTCCAGACGGTAAAACGAGACACTTTCTCACAGAGGAAAAATCAGAGCCAAGTGAGACGAAAACTGCAATTATCCACAAAGACGATATCAAGCGTGTCTACGAGCATAGTAGTTGGGTGACGGTAGTGACGTTTGGTGGAGAGACGGAAGTCGTAAC
>JAHEOE010000007.1 GCA_018609785.1 Minisyncoccota bacterium
AAATAAGTTTAAGTCTTTCTGCCATAATTACCATAAAGATCCACGATTACGTTCGTGGATAACAACTAAAAAACTCTATAACATTCGTACCTGGAATGAATTTTTGGGTCTTCAAGAGAGAGCAGATCCGTATCCCACATTGGAAGAAGCTCGAAAAGGATGGTTCAATTTGGTAGAGACTTTGGAGATTCCAAATAAGTTTAAGTCTTTCTGCCATAATTACCATAAAGATCCACGATTACGTTCGTGGATAACAACTAAAAAACTCTATAATATCCGTACCTGGAAACAATTTCTAGGTGACGAATAAATTACATCACGCGCTATCTCCCCCCCCCTTACCTCGGTAAGGGGGTTTTTATTTTGGAGGCCGATGTTTCTTCCTCCGAGGAACCATTTCCTTGACAGGGGGAACAGAGGGGTATAACATGGGGATAAGTGGTACAAAGTGGTGAGCAGTGGTAAATCAATGCTCGGTCATGTTCATTGGAGAATATACGCATAGTTTTGATCAGAAAGGGCGCATCGCCCTTCCGCGGAAGTTTCGAGAAGAACTTTCGCACGGGCTTGTGGTAACGAAGGGACTGGATACCTGTCTCTTTGTGTACACCCTGGAAGAATGGAAAAAACTTGCCGAGCAATTGAGTAACCTGCCGCTCAGTCAAAAACACAGCCGCGCCTTTGCCCGCCATATGCTCGCGGGAGCAATGGACTTTACCCCGGACAAACAGGGACGTATACTCATTCCGGATTATCTGCGCTCCTACGCGGGACTTGGCAAACAGGCCGTTATCGCAGGGCTCTTCACGCGGCTGGAAATTTGGGATCTGGAGAAATGGAACACATACAAAACACAAACCGAAGCGGACAGTACCGAAATCGCGGAACAACTCGGAGATTTGGGCGTATGAGACAGGAATTCACCGCAACACAGACACCGGCACACACGCCTGTTATGGTGGAAGAGTGTATGGATATGCTCTCTTTGACTAATGGCGGTGTTTTTGTAGACGCCACGTTAGGCGCCGGCGGGCATACGCGGGCCATGCTTGAGCGTGTCTCCAATGCCACGATTATTGGCATTGACGCAGATGAACAAGCCATTGAACATGCGAAAGAAACCATGCCCGAAACCGAGAACACTGTTCGCTTCTTCCACGCGTATTTTGCTGATATTGCAACCGTGTTAATCGAAGCGGGTATTGACGGAGTGGACGGAATTTTGGCCGACCTCGGGGTCTCGTCTTTTGCATTGGACACGCCCGAGCGGGGCTTCAGTTTCAAAGAAGACGGACCGTTGGACATGCGCTTTAATTCCGAATCCGACGCGCTCACGGCCGCGGATATCATCCATTCCTATTCGGAAAAGGAATTGGCAGAGCTGTTTTCCGCTCTCGGCGACGAACCGTTTGCCTATCCCATCGCTCGCAATATTGCCGCCCGGCGTTCGAAAGAATATCCGCAAACCACCACCGAGCTTGCCAAAATTGTTAGGGACAGCGTCCCACCCAAGGTGAAGTATGGTCGGATTCATCCGGCCACGCGCGTGTTCCAGGCGCTTCGGATGAAGGTAAACGGTGAACTCGAGCAATTGGAACGCTTTCTTTTCGACGCAATGGGGCGTTTACATCCGGGAGGGCGGTTGGCGGTGATTTCTTTTCATTCCGGTGAGGATCGTATTGTGAAGCATACATTCCGAAATATGGCTGACCGTGAAGAAGGAGAAATCGTGACCCCAAAGCCGATTATCCCGACGGATACGGAGCAACGCGCCAATGTTCGCTCTCGGAGCGCGAAACTGCGAGTGATACAAAAATATAATTCCTGACACATATGAAATCTCGAGCATCAATCTTACCGATCTTATGTGGAATTTGCCTGCTATTTGGGGTCTTGTTCTTATATGAAAGTCAGCAGGGGAGTTTGCAGGGCAAAAAGATGGATGCCATAACCGAGAAAAAACAGAATCTGAAAGCGGAGCATACCATGCTTTCGGCTGAAACAAGTCGCAAACGAGGGACAAGCGGGTTGAATGATGATACACTGACTGAAGATATGACTCAAGCTGATTTTGTCCATCTTGAAGTTACCAATACTGTTGCAAAGGAGGAGTAATCGGAGAATATGGCGCGCGCACGTTCCGCTTCTCATAAGTCTGTAGTCTCTCGTATTCGGGTAGGTGTTTTTATCTTGGGAATTTTAGTGTTATTGGGAAGTCTGTTTACCCAAATCGTTGTTCTTCAGGTGGTGAACGGAGATGAATATGCGGATATGGCTATGAAGCAACAGGTGGATACCCGGACGCTTCTTGGCAAACGAGGTGATATTTACTTTCGGAATCTGTCCGAAAATAATCGTGTGCTGGCCGCTGTAGATAGTGTTGCCTATGATATTATTCTTAGTCCCGCTCGTTTGACGAATGTTGAAGATCCGGACAAAGCGCGTAAGGAAGTGGCCACTGTTCTTTCCGATAATCTTTCCGAAGTGTCCGAGTCTGATGTACGTGAAGTACTGCAAAATAAAACCGATCCGTGGGTGCGATTTGCCAAAAATATTGATGCTCAACAGATCGAACAAATTAAGGAACACAATCTAAGTGGCGTCGGGTTTCGTCGTCAATTGAGTCGTATGTACCCCAATGAAGAATTGGGCGCGCATGTGCTGGGATTTGTGCGTTCTCAAAACGAAGACGGACAGATTGAACGTTTGGGACAATACGGAGTGGAGCAATCGTATCAGACCGCTTTACAGGGGAAGTCCGGGTATGAAAAGCGCCGAACAACGTTGAGTGATATTTGGGTTTCCAGTCACGAACGTGAACTGAAACAACCCGAAAACGGCGATAATCTCGTACTGTCGGTTGATCAGAATGTCCAATACCAATTGGAAAAGACCCTACAAGACGTTTATGAAGAACAAGAGGCTAAGCAAGCGTTTGGCGCCATTATGAACCCTCAAACCGGAGAGATTTACGCCATGGCCAAACAGCCCTCTTTTAATCCAAGTACGTATGGTAATGTAGAGGATTCCGGGCGGTATCTCAATCCTCTCATAAATTCTCGCTTTGAGCCCGGTTCTATTTTCAAACCCTTAACTATGGCTATTGGTCTCGACACCAATAGTATTACCCCGACAACCACTTATGAAGATACGGGTGAATCTACCTTCGGGAGTGCGACCATCCGCAATGTCTGGGACGAACCGCAAGGCACGCAAACCATGACTGAAGTGCTCGAAAAGTCTTTAAACACCGGAACCATTTTTGTTCAAGAACAGGTTGGAGATTCTCAATTCCGTAAATATGTTCGTTCTTTTGAAATAAATCAGCCAACCGAAATTGATTTACCGGCGGAAATACGCGGAAATATCAGCAATCTTTCTCCGCAAAACATCAAGACGGAACAACAGCGAAATGTTCAGTTCGCCACCGCTTCGTTCGGGAAAGGAATTACCGTTACCCCGATTCGGATGCTGACCGCCTTTTCGGCTATCGTGAACGACGGTGTCATGCCTCAACCTCACATTCTCAAAAAACGTATATCCGAGGGAGGAGAGACTCACAACCCCGATTTTACTGATGATAACCAGCAAATTTTCAGTGAAGAAACCGCGGATACCCTCGCCGAAATGCTGGTAAGTGTAGTGGATAACGGGTTTGGCGAGAACGCGGCTGTGAAAGGCTACCGCATCGGAGGGAAGACAGGGAGTTCGGAAAAAACCATTGAAGATCCGAAAGATCTTGTTGAGGGAAATGATGCTTATTCCGAAGACCGCACCGTACACTCCTTTATTCAATTCGCGAGCCTTGAGAACCCCAAATATGTTATGCTGTTGAGTGTGGATGAACCCAAAGGGCAATATGCCAATCGTACCGTTGTCGCACCGGCGGGGGAGTTAAACAAATACTTAGTGAATTATTTTGATATTCAACCCGATCGACAGACCGAACCATCGCAAGAAACCAAAGACCAATCATGAAGAAGTTTATCCGATCTGTATTGACCAACCTTGTCCGCGGTATTCTGGAGCGACATAGCCCCGAAATTATCGGTATTACGGGCAATGTCGGGAAAACCACTACTCGTGCCGTATTGGAAGAGTATCTTACTCGGACCGAACAGAACGTACGCGCTTCCCGGGAAAATTACAACACCGATTGGGGAGTGATTTTTACGATCATCGGCGTCGAACCGCCGGGGAGAAATCCGTTCAGATGGGGAAGCGTAATCTTCAAAGCTTTCCAAATTCGCTATCTTACTTCGGAGTATCCGGATGTATTGGTTTTGGAAGTGGGGATTGATGCGCCGGGAGATATGGATGCGTTTGTGGATCTTTTGTATCTTGATGTTGTTATTTTGACAAATATCGGTACGCATCCCGTACACAAGGAATTCTTTACGGATGCCAAAGCTGTGGCCAAAGAAAAATTGAAACTCGTTGACGCGCTTACCCCGGACGGGACTCTTATTTATAACGCTGACGAACCACACTTTGCTCATCTCAAGCGCAGGCGTAACAGTACCGGCACGATTTTGACGTTCGGGACAGGCGAGGAAGCGGATTTCCGGGCCGGTTCCGTCAGTCAGTCGTTGGCCTGGGAATCCGAGCGTGAGGAAGTCCACGGTTCCGCCCTGGTGCCGTATCTTTCGTTTACGGTTAAGCATCGACGCGCAAGTCTGCCGATGGATGTACCGTATCTCTTTGTCGAATCCCAGGTATATGTCGTTTTGCCGACCATTGCCTATGCCGTTACGAAAGGAGCCAATATGGTTAATATCAACGATGCTCTTTCTGTTCCGCCCACACCCGGAAGGCTTAGATTCTTGGAGGGTGTTTCCGGTTCGGTGCTTATTGATGATACGTACAACGCCGCGCCCGCAGCTATGAAGCAAGCGTTGAATGTTTTTACCGCGCTGGATACCTCTGATGCGCGTTGTATTGCGATTCTTGGGGATATGAAAGAATTGGGCGAAGATGAAGTTGAGATTCACACGAGCTTGGTCGAGACGGTTAAAGCGAACGCAGATGTGTTTGTCGGCGTAGGAGATCTGATGCACAGCCTTTACGCGGAATTGGCAGAGGAACCATTGATGGAGACGCACTGGTTCGCCACCTCCGAAGAAGCCGCCGAGTGGGCCGGATCACAAATCACCGGAGATGACATTATTCTTGTCAAAGGGTCTCAGAGCATGCGTATGGAACGGGTAGTCAAAGCAGTGATGAAGCATCCGGACCGTGCTAAAGATCTGCTGGTCAGACAAAGCGGGAAGTGGGCTTAACATCTTGACTGTATTGAGGAGAAAGAAGGGGGTAAAGGATGCGTAAATCATTTTAACCTATAGAAAAACTTCTCCTCATCTGTGAGAGGAGAAGTTAAGATTTGATTAATCTAGAGAGACAGGATTTTCTTTCTCCTTGTTGCTCCCCATCTTATATGTAGGAGCTTCAACAGGGATAAAAACCTCATTATTGATTGGGGACTTTGGCATCCGACTTCCTTTCGGAAGTTCTCCCGGTTTAAGAAGAAGGCCTTCTTCTTGAAGGTCGTTTCGGATTGTCTCAATTTCGTTCAAAAAGGAATTTACATTTTTATCAAGAGTGTTTTCAATTGAATCAGTTCCATTAAGTTGAAGTTGAATGTTAATTTGCCTGATATCGTCTTCAACTTCATCACGAAGTCGATCTTCGAAAATATCAAAGGGATTTTTTTGA
>JAHEOE010000008.1 GCA_018609785.1 Minisyncoccota bacterium
AGGTATCCTGAAAGTATTCGAGGGTATCATAGACTTTGCCGAATTGGAGCGTGTCCTTGGTATTTCTCCTTTAACCGATAATGTATGAAAACGTATTACCCGACCGGAGAAGCGGAACTGTCCCCCATCGCTCAGGAATTAGCCCAAAAACTTGCCACTCCGCGCGAGACATATGCCCAAGTCATAACTCTTTCGGGTGAACTGGGGAGCGGCAAAACTTCGTTCGTAAAAACCTTTGCCGAAATTATGGGAATTACAACCCCGATAACCAGCCCCACATTCACTCTTATAAATTCCTATCCGCTGACCGACATAGCCTATGAAAGGCTCTATCATCTCGATCTGTATCGTCTGTCTCATCATAGTGAGACACAGGAGCTGGGTCTTTCCGAACTTCTCAAAAACCCTCAATTTCTCATTCTTATGGAATGGCCCGAACGCGTGGAAGAGATTCTAAACTCCACCCCCCACACACGGCTGTATTTCTACCACCGCTCCCCTGATCAACGACAGATAGATATAGTCTATAACACCGAATCTTATGTTTGATTGTATCACCATCGGAGATGCCGGATTGGACAGATTCCTCAACGTCCCCGCTCTCAATGTAGAGAACAAAGACAGAAATACGTCCCAAATCTGTATGAATTTAGGTGCCAAAATACCTGTCCGAGACCTTTACGAGGATATTGGCGGCAACGCCTGCAACGTCGCTTTCGGATTGGACTGCCTCGGACTCTCCACCGCTCTTTACACCTCGTTGGGAGCGGATTATAACGGACGTCGCGTTCTTGACCGTCTGCACGACACTTCCATAAATCTCACATTTGTGTCCGTAAACGAAACCGAACGAACCAACTCCGCAACAATTCTTTCTTGCCACGAAGACCGATCCATCTTAAGTTATAAAACTCCGAGTACCTACGCCACCCACAATATCCCCGACACACACTGGATCTATCTCACTTCTCTCGGGGAAGGATGCGAAGATTTGGTCAAACACGCCCGTGATTTTTGCTCCACGTGTGAGACACAACTGGCCTTCAATCCCGGTTCATACTTTATGTATCATAAACTCGATATGATTCGGGATCTCCTTTCTTCAATCGACCTTCTCATCGTCAATAAAGAAGAAGCTCAAACGATCTTGAATACTGAAGAAACCGATCCCCAACAGCTTATTTTCATGCTTCAAAACCGAGGCAGTGACGCTGTAGCTCTTACCGATGGGACCCACGGAGCTTACGCGGGACTGGCAAACACTATTCGGTTCGCGCCGAGTCTCAATGTTTCCGTAGAAGAGGTTACCGGCGCGGGAGATGCGTTTTCTTCGGGGTTTCTCTCTCGCTATATTGCTAAAGAACCGCTTGAGGATTGCCTGCGCGCGGGTATATACAACTCCGCGGCTGTTGTCCAAGCCATCGGCGCCACCCGCGGACTGTTGACGAAAGATGAGTTGGAGGGAAAATTATCGACCGATGAACTCAACATAGAGATGGTATAAATTTCTAAGTAAATCAAAATTGACAATTGGTACATTTCTTGATAGTGTGTTGGGTATAAGCCGTCATCTGTACAGGAGGATAGTCTGAATTATATAAGTTGGATACAATTGGGAATCTCTTTAATTGGCTGGGTTGCATTATTTCATATTGGGTTTGCAACCGGGTATATCGATGGATATGCCGACGGGTATAACACCCAAAAACCAACATGCAGTAAATTGGTAACCCAATGTAAATAACCATAATTTTTCTTCTCCTCTCTCATAGTAGAGGAGAAAATTTGTATTTTGCAAAACAAAGAGCGTCTCCTCTTCTGAGAGAGACGCTCTTTGCAAGTGATACAAAGACGTGAGAAGTGGTTACTTCACCGCGTCTTTCAACTTCTTTCCCGCCTTGAATTTCGGTGTCTTGGTAGCCTCAATCGTAATCTTCTCCAACGTTCGCGGGTTCACCCCTGTACGCGGCTTACGTTCCGTAACGGAGAACGTTCCGAATCCGGTCAAAGTTACGCTTTCACCTTTTTCCAACTGCTCCGTAACAACGTCGGTAAACGCTTGCAATACTTCATCGGATTCTTTCTTGGAGACACCCGCACGCTCGGCCAAGGCGGAAACCAGATCTGCTTTGGTCATGTACTCTCACCTCCTTTCTGTATACCTATGTTTCGCATATGTTTCGACCTTTACGTTGTCCATCATACCAAATATATGAATGCGTGCAAAGCATTCACATCGGATATGTATGGATCAAGGGCATCTCTGTCTCTCTGTATTCATGTTTCACACCGTGTATGTTTTCTGTGTACATCCCATTTTCCTGCCCTATTTTCTTACTTTACCATATACACGCGAAATTCAAAATAGGACCGGATTATTCAGGCGGAGAAGGAGGGATTCGAACCCCCGGTACCCTCGCGGGTACAGCGGTTTTCGAGACCGCCCCGTTCGACCGCTCCGGCACTTCTCCATTGACAATACATAATACCGTATACACCGATAATAATCAACCGTTCTCACTCCTTTTCGAACAACTCCGTATACTCTCCATATCCACGCTCTTCAAGTTGATCAGCGGAGATAAATTCAAGCGCGGCGGAATTAAGACAATACCGAAGCCCCGTTGCTTCTTCAGCTTTCGTTTGCTCCGGCTTCTTAGGCCCATCTTCAAACACATGACCCAAATGAGAATCAGCATATTTGGATCTCACTTCCGTACGCTTAATAAAGAACGAAAAATCACTTTTTGTAACCACATTATCAGGTTCTAACGGTTTCGTAAAAGAAGGCCATCCGGTCCCTGACTTAAACTTATTCTTGGAGGAAAATAACGGTTCTCCGGATACAACATCCACATAGATTCCCGGTTTGTCGTTATCCCAATAGGCATTATTGAAGGGTTCTTCCGTAGCATCGTTTTGAGTAACGCGGTACTGAATATCCGTAAGTTCTTGTTTGAGCGTCGCTTTATCCGGTTTTTCAAAATTCTGCCACGGTTTGTCTTCTCGGTTTTCTGCTTGCTCTTCTTGTTTGTCTGATTGATATGCCCGATAGTCAGGTAATACATCCGATTTCCGCCCCCATGTCTGTCGGATATACGCCGTACGCCCCGAGGATTTCCGATACAAACCGTAACGAAACGAATTTTTCTTGTAATAATCTTGATGATATTCCTCGGCTTCCCAAAAT
>JAHEOE010000009.1 GCA_018609785.1 Minisyncoccota bacterium
GTTCACTTCGCTGACAGCATCCGTTTCAACGTTGCTGAACGAGCGGGCGCTCGTGAAAGGCCCGACGTAGTTGCTGATATACTGACCAGCCTCAGCCACGCGGGAGCCGATACCCATTTGCGGCGTTTCGGTTCCGTGAACAGTGACCGTCCTCTCCTCAGTGTCGTTGAGAAGCGTTCCGACGAGGGACACGTAGTCGGTCACAGTCTGAGACTGCTCGCCGTAGTGACCCGTATAGAAGGTCACGTCGAAGCCGTCGATAGTGGCGAGGATATGTTCGCCATATGCGACCAGCGCGATGTCGTTCTCTCGTTCGACTGTGGCGAGACGGCCCTGATTGTAAACCTCGCCAGCACTGCCGTCGAGGAACATTTCGATGAGTGTTTCGGGACTCTGCGTCGTGGTGTAAGTATCTTCTACCATCGTATTACATACAAGGAGTGCCACTGTAATAAGTCTTTGTGGTATGTGTTCCCACGCTCGCACAAGCACCATAGACTTATATGTGATAAAATCTGCCCGGGACTTACTCAGTCGCCGTAAAGGGCTTACGGTTGCGGCAGCCTACGACGGCGTTTGAGTCCCCCTTAAGGCTTATGCCTTTCCGTGAATCTTGACGATATGAGCGAAGCCGACAGACTTCTCGTCGTCAGTGTTGAACAGCGGCTTGTGCCGAGGGTAGTCAGCCTCCCACTCGAATCGGCGCAGGCCTTCCGTGATTTGGAGCATCAGCCGACCGGCCTCTGCCTCGAAGTACCACGTCAGGTCTGTGCGAACCACGTCAGGGTCACGCGCATTTTGACGACTAAATTTCTGACACGTCGCCCTAATTTTCCGACCGTCCTCTGTGGTGAGTGTCAAGTCGTCGCCTTGCTCGATGTTGTGAACGTCGGCGGCGTGTTGCTCGTCCGACATATCAGTTATCTTCCTCGATAATTTCTATCATTCGAGCGACATCACTACCTCGGAGTGAGATATGTAAATCTTTGAAGGGGTCTGCCGGGAGCGCACCGCCCACTCTGAGCATAGTGCGCTGGCCTTCTGTCAGGTCGCTTACGAAACTCCGCAACGCGGCATCGGTGTAGTGTCTGGTGTCTGCCATTGTTCCATCTTAGTGTAGGGGCGTGAATGGTATAAGGGTTTCGTTTTCGAGAGAGATTGCCTGATACCAAAGCCTTAACTGTGATAAATTTCCGTCCGGGGAGTGATTTAAACCCTATAAGGCTTACGTTTTCTTAATCGTCTGCTGAAACTACATCGGTTACAGCTTCGAGCTTTTTCTTTGCCGGATGTGCCATCTCGTAGATAGCTTTCCGTGCAGACGATTCTACTTCAGGCGACCACCGTTCACCAGTTCCCTCGAATGAGACAGTCACCGCCGCCGTCGTTCGACCCTCTATACCGATACGATTTCGGATAGAGGCAGGAATAGTAATCCTATTGTCTGAATCGACGTATCCCGTAAACGTTAGCGAATTAATATCATCGTCTTCGAGATAGACAGTCACATCTATCTCATCGTTGTATTTGAACAGGTTCTCCTCTTGTTCGATGGCGGGAACGCGGATGGTGTTACTTTGTGCGTTCAACGCGAGCGTGTATCGGTCGGAAGCATCGTATGCCATACTACATACAAGGGGTGTGATTAACTTAAACCCTTGGTATTCCCAACATTTATATGGGATAAAAATATCCCCGGGAAGAGACTTATCCTATATAAAGTTTAGGGTTATATCAACCAGATAGTGAACCCGATAGAAACTATCAGAATAAATAAAAGTATATACATAAAAAAGAAATATTCTACAACTGATAGGTCTGTAAATGGATTAAACATTACACGTCACCCCCGATAGCCTTTGCGACGTTTCCTGCCAATATGTCCATAAAGTCGTCGGATAATTCCATAAGTTTACGACCAGCGTTGTTTACCTGACAGGGCGACCACGGATTCACATACGACGGATTAATATATAGTTCCTCATTTATATTTTCCATATCGTGCTCGTGAATCTGGTACGTGTTGCTTTTGTCTTGGGAAGTGACAGGAACGCCGAGGTAGCCCGCTGGATAGAAGGGGTAATTCTCGCCGCTAATAATCACAAACGGCCTTCGGCCAGACTTGCCATTATACGGGTCGGGAGCCAGCACAACTGAACCACGGGGTAGTTCTCGCGTCATATCTACCTATTGGGCTTACAGGGTAATAAACCCATCGCTCTCGCAAATCCCGCCGATACCCAAACCTTTATGTGGGGTAGTCGGCGGCCCGCGGGCCGCCTGCTGATAGCCCTTAAGCCTTTCGGCGTCTGAGTTACTTCTCCTGTCGCTTCTTCTGAACCGCTCGGATGAGGTCGTTAGCCGCCTTCTCTGGCGACTTGCCCTTCTTGTTTACGAGTTTATTCATCTTCTCGATGGCCGTCTCCTCGACAGAGGCGGGGACGGCTTCACTCTCTCGGATGGCGATACGCCCGTGTCCTTCCCATTTGTCAGGCATCACGTTGGCGCGCACGCGGTCGAGACTGTTCTTATACTCGGACAACTTCTCGCTGGAATCTCTTTCCATACACAACTGTTGGGGCTACGGGGAGTTAAACCCTTGGTATCCAAAAGGTTTATACCTATAGAAAATCGCCCGGGGCCGAAACTTCCCCTATATAAAGCTACCGCTTACTCTTAGTGGAGAGTAATGTAAACGTCTCTATCTATCCGTTGGTCGATACATAGAGTGCAGTCTCCACATTTCACTTTTCCATCACTTGCTTCATAGGCGCATTGGGCCGCGCCTTCGGGAATATCGTCCTTTTCAGGGACGGCACTGAATAAGTTGTCACCATAGTTATCTCTCTCATTAGACTGCATTACCTTGAAGTGTTCGGCTTCTGACCAGTCGAGATAGTCACTTGCGCTATACGTGTAAACCTCTATCTCACCTGATAGAATCTCAGCAATACGGTCAACTTTGATAATGTCACCTTTGTGACGAAAGTCACCGGCTTCGCTAAATCGGATGTAGTCGAACGCATTACGCTTACGCTCTTTGATTTTCAGGATAGCCTTTGCGAAAGTCTCAGCATCCAGACATTCCCATAGGTATTCCTGCCGTCGCCGGTAGGGAAGGGTCTTTTTGTAAATGTTTTCTGCCTTATGTGCGTAGCAGTCCGACCACGGGACTTGGCAGTTTTCCGTATCCGCATTAGGGCAGTCGGTCGCACTATTCATATTGAAGATTCCCGTGTTGTCAGAAATCTTATTATTACCGAAACTAATGTAATCCGACAGGATGAAACTCCAATCGCGCACAGTTTCGGCGTCGGCCATACGCTGGCGCAGAGTGTCAATTCCGTCAACTTCGCTCAAGTCGTAGTCGCCTTGGGTTGGTTCCATATTACAACAGAAGGGTGCCACCCACTTAATACCATCGAGTTTCGCAAAGCTTGCCGAAGGGCAAAGGTTTATGTATGATAAAATTTCCCCGGGCCGAGGCTTATCCCATATAAGCCTTTCGGCTATCCTACTCCTCGTCCGATTCGTCAGGCTCGGGAGCAGTACCGAGTGTTTCGTAGTCAGTGAGATTGTCAGGCATCGGACCGGTCGAAGTGAGCTTGTGGTCGTACATCGGCGTATGTTAGTATGGTTGCGATTGTATTAAGTCTTACTGTTCTATACAGTCAGTGCGACAGTTGTAATAACTATCACGAACAGCGCCCACAACAGCCCACCGTATTGCCAGATGTAATAGTTCATCGTTCATCACCTCTGTAGCCACCCATCTGCATATGCTCGACGCACTCGTTACAGAGGGCCTTGTTATCTTCCGCACGATTGTCACCGCAGTTGAGGCACAGGTCAGCTCTTGCCATATCTAATGTATGGGGCTACGGGATTATAAAACCTTGGTATCCGAAGGGTTTATGTATGATAAATTTCCGCCCGGGGCAGATTACCCCTATATAAAGTTGTCGCCTATTCTCCTGTCTGAATTGTGATGAGTTCGTTGGCGATTTCTTCGAGCGGCACACCTCTATTCAGGGGTTTCTCCCGTGAACGAAACTCGGGGTCTATTTGTTCTTTCCTGTCAGTAGACTGAGTGGTACTTGCCTGAGCGTCAGCCACGCCATCGCTGTATCCGAGTTCTCCGTAGTCGGAAATATCTCGGTCGCCCCACACGTCAAAGCGCGTACTGTCAGGCGAAAGGGAGAACACCACGTTTTCGTGGATGTTATTCATCAGATTTTTGTGATATTTTTGGACTGTCGATTCCGTGACAGGTAGCCGATTGCTGGCTCCGCTGGTGGTGTATCCCAACTCGAATAGTTGGAGGGCGCGAGCCGCGTTGTCAGTCACGTTATGCTTCTCGGCAATGTAGCCGGTTCGGTACTCGTCGAAGGTCACATCTTCTCTCATACTAACGTATAGGGCACGGGGGATAATAAAACCTCTCAAACACCGAGGGGCTTGCCGCTACCGTAACAGTTAAGGCCGACGCCGCTTGAGTCCCAACCTTTATATGTGGTAAAAATTGGCCCGGGGCGATTTCTGAAACCTTTAAGGCTTTCGTCTTAGTACGAGCCGTTCGCGTATCGCCCGACTCGCTCACCGTTCATCACTTTGACGTGTCCGTCAGGTGAGCCGCCCTCGCTGAAGGCCTTGTCTGGGCACACAGTCGGCTCCTGCGTGTGAGGGTCAAGGTCGTGGTCTTCGAGCAACTCGCCGCATCGGGAGCAGTATTTTCCCATACACCTTCTTGGAGCCATACCCATATAAGTCTTGTGAATCTCGGCGCAAGCGATAGGTTTATATGTAATAAATTTCCACCCGGGCCATTTGCTTATCACACGTAAGGCTTACGCCTTAGCCGAGGAGAATCTTTATCTCGAAGTCCTCTTTGTGTGACATTGAAACAGCCAAACGTCGGGCCTGCCATTGCGGGATACTGTAGTCGTTGGTGAATTGCTCCATCGAAATCGTCTCTCTGCTGTGTTCTGCCATACTACAACCAAAGGCCCCCTATCACTTAAGGCTTGCGCCTTAGAGGGTCACACCGTCCCACTCCCCACAGAGGCAAATCTCTTGAGCAGGTTCTGAGCCGAGTTTTACAACATCGGTACTGCGCCCACACTCGGGGCAACGGTTCTGCGTATCGAAGGGTGCTTGGCTCGCCTTCATATTACAACCAAAGGCCCATACCCACTTATAACTTAGGGCCGTTGGCAAACCTTGCCGCAGGGCAAAGATTTATATGACCTCAAACGTCGGTCGGGGCCTTGCCGCTACCGTAAAGCCTATAACGGCGTTTGAGTTGCCCGGGGCCTTTGTCAAAATATTTATACTATTCTCGCTCGAAGTATTTAAACCCACAATCGTTACATTTTATTACTGTTTTCAACCCACGTCCAACA
>JAHEOE010000010.1 GCA_018609785.1 Minisyncoccota bacterium
GGAATAAACGACTATATTACGGAAATGCAGGCCGTATCGGACTCCGGTATTAACGCCTCGTTTGGATGGAACGCCAGGCTGGGATGGTTGAATTTTGCGCCCAATAGCGGACAAAAACAAAATCTTACGTTACGTAATGATTCTCCTGATACGTCACCTTCCGATCCTGACTACGATGTAGGAGAAACTGAAGTCAGTGGAGGATATTTGGAAGGATGGGCGCGGTTTTGTTCGGTGTTTGTAAATAATTGTAGTGGAAATTTGGTGGATAATGTGTTGCGAGGCGGTTTTGACGGTTGGGTTAAATTTAATGGAAGTCAGTACGGCCCGATTCGAAAGTACAATCGGTTTTCCGGGTTTGCGTGGGGTGATTCTGTCGTCGGCTGGCTTAACTTTGGGAATGACGACAAAAAGTACAATGCTGAAGTGGATTTGACATCAGAGGGAGATGGTATTGATGGAGACCCCAATGCGTTGGTCCAAAGCTCCAGTGAAGGAAATTTTACCGATGCCGACCAATTCTGGACGGAAGGGTCTCGGTACTACGGCTTTCATCTGGACTTCCCCGGCGCGCGATTCCCGGCGATTAACAAGTTTGACGCTACACCGGACCCGGCCGATGAAGGGGGAACGCAGTTACGGTGGAATCTTCTGGACTTAACGTCTAATGACATTGCTTATTACGAAACAGTGAATGAATGGGCCGGTGTAAAATGGGATGGAAGTCAGTTTGTAAAATCTCCGGGAGAATCTATGAACGTAGGAGAAAAAATTCCGGCAAACAGAATATTTATGGGTGTGCAACCTGCTATCGGACCGAATAGCGGTCCTTTTGATACTGCTACATGTGATTATAATGGGAGTACTAAAGTGCGCACATGTACGTATAAGCTTCGAGCCGTTAATCGTATGGGGGATGAAGGAAACACTGTGAGTACTGAGGTTGACATAGAATTTGGAGGATCTCCGCCGCCGGATCCTCCGGATGACCCTTCTGACCCTTTTGATCGTATGGAGGCAACCGTCTTCCCGGTGTCGGTGGACCGAAGTACTGAAGCGCGCATTCGGGCAACCGTCTTCTTTAACGCTAACGAAGAAGTTTTGGATGGGGAGTCCGGAGAAATCCAGACCTGGTCTGTAACAGGAGTAGGGGGTGCGGTGGAGAAGAAATTTGTTGCTAGTGATGACTCTGATGCCTCTCCTGATAATGACTATGAAGATCCGAATAATCCGGATGTATCGTCGGCTAGTGGTAGTTTAACTCGAGAATGGGATTTGAACTTTGAACAAGCGCCTGTGCAGAAATTTAATAGATTGGGAGTTAGTGTTCGTATTCGTACCCCGGATGGAACAGAAGAAGTAGAAGAGGGGTTGGATACCGTAACCAACTTCGGCAGTCGGAATGTTCAGGAAATAGCCCCGTAAGGAAAGAAGATCAGTCATGACGGAAGAATACATTTTTGCGATGGAAACCTCTTGTGATGAGACAGCGGTCTGTATCGGGAAGCTAAACCATGCGTACCAAACGTTTGAGGTTACTCATAACATAGTCCGATCCCAAATCGCTGAGCATCAAGAATACGGGGGCGTGGTCCCGTTCTTGGCGGCGCGCCTCCATACCAAAACACTCCCGCCGCTCATCATACGAGCTTTGCAGGAAGTGCGGGAGCAAGACAATCACTTTTCGCTTGATTATATAGCTGTTACCCGAGGGCCCGGCCTGGAACCGGCCTTGTATACCGGAGTGAACCAAGCCAATGTTATGGGAGCCACTTCCAATGCACCTGTCCTCGGTGTTAATCATTTGCACGGGCATATTTGGTCTTATCTGGTCCCGTCCGAAGGACAGACGGTGTTTCTTCAGGAACATGATGTTCCCTTTCTGGCTTTGGTCGTCTCCGGGGGACATACGGCTTTGGTCTTGGTAAAGAATTTCGGCTTTTACGAAGTGTTGGGACAAACCATCGATGATGCGGCGGGTGAGGCATTTGATAAAGTTGCTTCCATGCTCGGGCTCGGGTATCCGGGCGGGCCGATTGTCTCCAAGCGAGCTGCCGAAGGAGATCCGCACCGCATTGATTTTCCGCGTCCCATGAGTGAAAAACCGGGACTGGATGTTTCCTTTTCCGGGTTAAAAACATCGGTTCTGTATTATATTAAGGAGCAAGGGGGAGTTGAGCATCTGAGCGATACACATATCAATGATATCTGTGCCTCTTTCCAACAGGCGGTGGTGGACACATTGCTGATCAAAGTCCGTAAAGCGCTTAAACAGTATGGCGTACATAAACTCGTTCTTGGCGGAGGTGTGGCCGCAAATCCGCTTCTAAGACAAGAGTTGGAAACCGTCGCTCAAGAATTTGATATTCCGTTACGGTTGCCCTCTTCGCGTGTTACGGCGGATAACGCGCTCATTATTGCGGTAGACGCGGGACTTGGCCGTCTCTACGGACATAGAGGGCAAGAGACAGTGGAGGTTGATCCGAATCTGAGGATTGAGCATACATAGACATTGCACTCTTAAACATATTCTTTCAGATCCTTTAAAGCTTAATAATTTTGAGATGCGTTTTTGAAATCATTGCTTAATTAGTTGGTTTACGATATACTCCCCGTAGTGTGGAGAGGTGGCCGAGCGGTCGAAGGCGCTTCCCTGCTAAGGAAGTAAGGGGAGATGATCCCCTTCGAGGGTTCGAATCCCTCCCTCTCCGCCTTGAATACGCCACGGGCACGGAAAAAACATTGAAATGTTTTTTCCGGAGCTCTGGCGAGCTCCTATTTTCAGAGGACTGCCGTGTCGACGTATACTATGGTTGTGTCCTCCTCTTTTTAAAGAGGAGGTGCCCCGGAAGGGGCGGAGGAGTTCTTTCTACGTTTGAGATGCGTTCTATAATCACAACCGTATATCCACTGTATATCGAGTCATAAGGCTCATATATCTATCGTATCCGCTACAAAAAACTTGCCACTCTACAGGTACCGTGCTATGCTAAAAATAGTATGGTACTCTAGAATATCTTCTATGAACATCGGAAAACAAATACATACATATATATCTTTGGCGGTAGGGGTTTTGTGCCTTATGTTGGTCTTTCCCCTTGATACGTTTGCGGTGCCGCGGGTTCCGGACGGGTTGTTGATGCGCGCTAAAGGGCAACAAAAGGTTTATTATATTCAAAATGGCAAGAAGCATTATATAGAATCTCCGCGATTGTTGGAGTCACGGTTTGATTGGGGGAGTGTGATTGTAACAACGAAGCAAGATCTGAATGCGCTGCCCAAAGGAGATCCTTTGAAATTCCGTGAGGGAGCGTTATTGGCCCATGACGGATCGGTTTATGTGATTGCGGATGGGAAGAGACGTCCGATTCATTCGGCGAAGGCGTTTGATTCATTGGGGTACGATTGGGGGAATGTAGTGAAGGTAAGTGAAGATGAGTTGAAATTACATTCTAAAGGAGAAGAACTTTATGCCGATTCCCAATTACCCAACGGGACGTTAATACAAGATTCTGAGGGAAAGGTCTTTCATATTGAAAACGGCAAACGGCGCTATATTCCTTCGCCGTTAATCTTTCAGGCGCGGTTCGAATGGTCAAATACTATTAAAGTTTCGGATCAGACGAAAGACGGGTTCCCGAAGGGAGATCATATCGTATATCCCGACGGTCTGTTAATTGCGGATGATAAGGGTGTGTTTATGATGCAGGACGGCAAGCGACTCCCCATTCAGTCTCCGGAAATTTTCTTGAGCTACGGACTAAAATGGCAAGATGTACAGCAAGCTACAGATTATGAACTTTCTCTGATTCCGAAAGGGGATAAATTCTCACGAGTTAAACAGTACCCCGACAAAAGTGTGGTAAAGACGTCCGATTCGGATCAGATATATCAGGTTAAAGACGGTGTGTTAAAGAAAGTTATAAATAAAAGAATTCTTCAAGCATACGGAAACGACTTTGATGATGTTCTTACGTTACCGAAAGGGGTAATGCAAAAGTATACAAAAAAAGGAAAAATTGGCTTTCCAAATGAAACACTTATTCGGAAAGGAGAAAAACGCTTCTATATACTTGATGGAAAAAAACGCCCTGTAGAGGAAAATCTTTACAAATTCTTATGCAATTCTCACACGTGCTATGAAGAGGTGAATGATGCCGAGCTTTCTTTGCATAAAACCGGAGAAAAGTATACCTCTTTAAAAACCGCTTCGAGAGATGAATATGATATTCCGACCAAGAAAGGGAAAACCGCTCGCGAACAACATTTGGTGCGAGATTGTAGCGAAACCATTGATGAGCATTACGCAAATGCCAACACCGGTGAAGATCCGAGCTGGCTTCGAAATGGCTTCCCCGGATCAAAAGGCGAAGGACGGGGGGGAGCGTTTGCGGACAGGTGTACCGGAGATGATGCCAAGCAATACAGCGCGGTAGATGCGACTGTCAAAGAAGAAAAGTACTACATTACCATGCGGTGGAATTATCTGGAGTGGTACGAAGCGCAAACAAAGCTCACCCAAAAAATTGATAAAGATGCCACTACCATCAAAGTTAAAGACGCGAGTAAATGGAAATACCCCGACAAAGAGCGAGGACCGCGCTTTACGGATACGGGATATGTGCGTATCGGAGATGAAATTGTGGCGTATAAACGCAAAGATAAGAATACGCTCAAAGTGGAAGGCGGAGCAGATGAGGGGCGTGGCTATAACGGCAGCAAAGCATCTCAGCACGATAAAGGTACGACGGTGACGTATGTCTATAACTGGCGTGATAAAGATGTTTGGAAAGCGTATCCATGGACGACGTATATAGATGGGTCCTTAGAAAAGACCGAAGAAGCTATGGATTGGCACAAGAAGAAGAAAGTTCTGGTTAAAAATCCTGAGAACGGTAAACGCATTGTGGCCACCATACTGGAGGCCGGCCCCGCTATGTGGACGGATCGTGTTTCCGGCCTTTCTCCGGAGGCGATGGATGCTCTCGGAGCCGGTATTGATGATACGTTGACGTACGGCTTTCTTGTTGATCAGAGTATGGAACCGGGACCGATTAAGGAATAGGGAACGTCGTGGAGGTGGAGTTCCGGAATCTAGAGTCCATCTCAAAATTAAAAATTATTCTAGGTGAAAATCTATGAAGGCGACAGAGCGTATGAACGAATTTTGGGTATGGTAGGCCGTAGGCGTTAAATGCCAGTGAATACGTCTCTGTCGCCTTCATATGTGTGAAATAGAGGAACCAAAAGATTATTTTTGAGATGGACTCTAAGATTGAAATCGATCTTTGGAGATGACTCTGCGATTTCCTTGCATAATATAGCTGAATTTGCTAGTCTGGTACTTAGCACACGGAAATATTTTGCGCGTGTAGCTCAGCGGTCAGAGCGCCACACTGATAATGTGGAGGTCCCTAGTTCAAATCTAGGCACGCGCACCGCTTATACATTCAATCCGCCCCATATGGGTGGATTTTTATATGTGTTTATGTATTGATAAAATATTAATTTTTATGATATAGTTCAGTGTTATTTGAAGTAATCTTCCCCTCTATGACTGATCAAGCACCGAACGTGCTCCATCGCTATCTACGAACCTGTAAACGTTATATGGGACGTATTATCCTTATTGTTTTGATATTTATTGGGTTGAGTGTGGGAGTTACGCTTTTGATGGAAAAAGAGTATAAAGCTTCTTCTCAGGTTATTGTTACTCAAGATCTTGCCGCTTCAAGCAATATTTACAGTTCTCGTCGAGCGGCGAATGCCGCAACCGAAACCCTTATTCAAGTAGCGTATTCCGATCGCTTTTATAATAGATTTGTAGAAGGAAATCCTGATATTCAGGCGTTCTTTCCCGATTCGGAAGCTGTTGAAGAACGACGTCGCGCGTTTGAGCGAGATGTACATATTCGTCGTTCGGAGGATGGAGTAATCCGGATTACGACGTATAACCCCACCAAACAGTTAGCTCTTAAAGAAAACAAAGCCGCGCTTGCGGCATTACGTGCTACGGCAAACGAGTATTTCGGTCCCGAAGACGGGGTGAATGTACGCACTATGAATGAACCTTCGCTTTATGAAGGAATCGGAAGGCCGAACTTATGGCTCAATATGGTCGCGGGTGTTGTTTTTGGATTGGTGTTTTCCGCCGTACACATGGTGTTTGTTACTCGAGGACGTATCAGACGCAATCAGATGGCCGCGACTCGGTTTGTGTCCCCGTACGTTTCTTAATAAAAATTGATTACTATGCATCTTCATATTTTGAATGGGAAGTGGATTGTTCTGGTAAGTGCCGCGTGTGTGTTTGTAATGCTCTTGATTTGGCAATTGCCGTTTTTGCTCATATTTGTACTTGCTGTTGTACTCGCCGGTCTCACATTAACCATGGTAAATGTGGGAGCGGTGGTTTGGAGTCTGTTTATTATTCGGCCTTCATTGGATATTTTTTTAGATTATACCATTCCGTTTTTGATTTTTGATATTTCCATCAATGTGGCGTCCGTAACGGCACTTATCTTTTTGTTGGCGAGTAGTTTGTTTTTGGTGCTATATTTGCCGCTTCGAGTACCATTGAAA
>JAHEOE010000011.1 GCA_018609785.1 Minisyncoccota bacterium
TCTTTCAGGCATTAGGACTTTCGGGCTTTTTTGATGAGGTTATGGTGCTTCCTTGTTACCTCGTAAGGAGGTTCTATCCTTTTTTCTGGAATGTCGTTTTTGTACGCAACTTCTCGCTCGAACTCGAGCCCCTTTGACTCCTGGTATCCGGGCAAGGCGTAGATTTGCATCTTCCCAGCGCGGATCAGCATTTCCCGATTCTGCTTCTTCCAATAGTCAGAATCTCCGGTCAAGTCGTAGCAAGTTGCTACGGGATGCCAGTGGTTTATGGGAGAATAGCAAACCAGCCCTTCTTCTGCAAGGAGCGAAACGTGACGGGCTACCGCCTCGTATCGGGCTTGCTCGATTTCTTTCTTCAACTCCTCGTCTGAAGTATGTGCAATGTAGGGAGAAGTTACGTAGATCATCCTAGGAGGGTTTTCAGTTTGTCCTTTTGATCTTTCGAGAGATTCTTCATTTGTTCCTCTATCACCTCTTTTGGATCTTTTTTCTTTGAGCTAGAGGAGCTACTGGAGCTACTCTGGCGATAATCCTCACGCCGAACCTCGCGCCTTTCCAGCACTAGCTCCAGAGCCTCTTCCTCAGAAAGCTGTGATATTGAAGTGCTGATGTCAGCTAGTTCCATCTTTTATCTGTTCCTTTACGAGGTCTTTGACGGTAATGTCGTCGTTTACGATCATTCCCAAGACAATTTCTGGATTGTTTGATTCGTCCAAAAGGTCTAGGAGTTGTCGCGTGAGCGCAGTGTAAACGCGCTTCTTTACTCCCCACGGGACTTTTTGGTTTAGCTCGAACCACAGTTCTTCTGGAATGTCTGCTCCTAAACGCTTTTCGTTCTCTTCGGGCATTTTAGAGCTAGAGTTTTTAGTTGTAGAAAGTGAGCCAGTGGTTCTCTGTGAGATCTGAGTCCTCCGTGTATTGCCAAATTTCCGGCTTTGGAATAGGGAGCCAGATAGCCTTTACATTAGGCTCGTGGCCTTTTCGTTTTAGAAAGAACCAATATTTCCATCGCATAATGTGACCGGGACCGGACTCGAACCGGCAAGCGGTTGGACGTAGTTTTACTGAGCCGTTTCACTCGCAAGGAATACCGCTACCATCGTAGGTCTGTCACTTACGCGCCCTGGTATCTCACCAGCATTTTTGCATGGCGCGGCGTCTACCAATTCCGCCACCCGGTCCGCCTGAGGGGTCATAGGCAGTCGGATTGCCGCTCGTGCTTGCCGCGCTGTCTCGCGCAGTTGCAACTGCGCCTCCGCCGTTTCCGGCGGCTGCGCTTGGTCGGGACGGTTACAAGCGTGTCGGCTCGGCTAGGATCTCCTGTCCAGCCCACGACGCGGATGGTTTTGCAGCGATTGCTCATTGGTTTGTCTTAGTTGGTCTAATAGAACGAGTGACCGGGGGAGGGATCGAACCTCCAGTTGGTGGGGCGGTTCCGACCTGGACGCCATCCCACCGTTTTTGCCGTCGCAGGTACCCTCAGACTTGATTCCTCGGGGTTGCCGCCGCGTCTACCATTTCGCCACCCGGTCAAAAAAGAGCCCTTTCTGTTTCCAAGCGGACTCGGGCTCAGCGACTAAGGCACCTTTTGCCTCAGCGCGAAAGAGTTACTACCGAACGAGCCGGACGTTCTTCGCAACCACGCCTTTCTTTCCCTCAGCGATTGTGAAATCCACTTTGTCTCCGCTAGAGGGAAGAGTTCCATTTCCCTCAAAGTCAGAAACGTGGAAGAATATATCGCTGTCTCTAGGCGAGTTGTCGATAAACCCGAAGCCTCGTTCTTGGTCGTAGTATTCCACTCTGCCTCGAGGCATCAGGCTTAGGCTTCGGTGACAAAGCGCTGGACATTTGCCGAAGGACCATATTCCGGATCCTCGTCGTGGCTGATAATCACGTCAGCCTGCTTGCCGATAAACTCATCGGCGCTGAAGCCGCCGGAGAAGTCCACGCCAAAGGCGAGGCAAGCATCGCGGAGACTCTGTTTCTTGCGAATCTCCGTGCGCTGGTCGTCGCCCTCGGCGGGGAGAACGAGGTAGTGGCGGAGGACTTCCGTCATCTCGTTCTGGGCGTCCTCGAGCCTGAGAACTAACATATCGTTCCCGGCGTTGGAAACATCCATTTCAGCCCCGGTGCATCGGAGCGTTCGTTCGCCCTCCGGGACGAGTTCCAGTTCGGGGACGTCGTCGAGTCCTACATCGATGAAATCGTTCATTGGGGTTTTCCACGTTGTTCGTTTAGAGTGAAGAGGACAGGGAGTTAAAGGCATCCCTAGGCGCAAGTGCTAGTCTAGCTTTCTGCTTCTCGTGCTTTGTTGAGAAGACTTCCTGCGAGGTCTTTCGCTTGTTCGGGCGTTGCTGCCATCCACTTAATCTCCTTGCCGAAGTTGAGGACTACTTTCCCATCCTTCTCGGTAACTCCGAACTTGATTTCACCCTCATCGGCTTCGTTGAGTTTGCCCTCAGGGAAGCGCTCGGTTGCGCCGAAGTTCTTTTCTTGTTTTTTAAGCATCTTGCGAAATTCCTCGTCAAGTTCTCCGCTGCCGTGGTGTGCCATTTTTCTAGTTGGTTTGGGAAAGAGGACTAGCTGAGGTCAATTGGCTTGTAGGGATATCCTGCTTGCTGGAGAATTTGTTTCATGTTCGGATCGGTCATGACGCTGTCGAGGCCATGTTGGGACGCCAAACGGCTTCGGGCCGGATACATCTTGTGCTTCGTGGTGTGGAGGCGATAGGTAACATTCTCTCCGTCGCCCTCAGAGTCTAGGTAATAGACTTCATCGAACAGAAGCGGCATCTCGGTGGTGAGCTTCCCTGCCGCCATTGGGCCTCCAATCATTTCACCCGTTACCTCGTCTCTGTCAACGTCAGAGTGAGCGGTAAAGATTACGTTGCAGGGGAGGGTCATTAGTTGCTTTACGACATCTTTTGTTTTGTCTCTGTTCGCTCCCCAATCGTCGAAGGTATTCTTTTTTCCGAGCGTCCCGCGTTTCATCTTAACGAACGCCATCAGCGCCTCGGAAAAGGTAGTGAAGGAATCTATCACAAATGTTCCAACGTTGTGGAAA
>JAHEOE010000012.1 GCA_018609785.1 Minisyncoccota bacterium
AAAACGCCCGATTTTTTGCATAGATTTTTCCGCTGAAGATATGGTATCGTCGCTGATTTGCTCTTTTCCTAAAATCGACTGTGCCTCTTTCAGAAATGCCATGTACTCGTCTTTTTGCAATTCATATCCATAATGATGACTCTTCACGCCTTTAATGGCTTCTGCTCCGTACGTATCGGTAATGGCTATAAACTGATTCTTACGGAATGCTTGTTTTAACCGGTCTTTTTCGGATTGAGAAAAATCAAAATTGGCAATTTGATTCGGATTCTGTAAAGAATCCACACTACCCAGTCCTAAAGCTCCGCCGGAATTTTGCAACTCGTCGGTATTGGTCGTATCGATCTGAATCCACTCGTCGGTCGGGAGCGAGCCACTGCTTGCACTCCCTTCGAGGGATAGATAAAAGACAGATCCGATTATTCGCGTATTCACAGTCAGATTTTCCTGACTCGCTTGTGCCCCGTCCCAATTCAGAGCAAGCTTTCCTTCGACCTGTTCGGAATCCGTCCGGTCAAACAGACCGTCAAATGAGGCGGAAAAGGTTTGAGACTCCGTATTTTCGCTGTTTTGGGCGTCCGAATCGGGATTGGAAAAAGAGACATCATAGGTCCCTTCCAAATTCCCTTCATATCGAAAAGATTTGAGTTCGTTGGAGTTAGTCAATTTGGATGCCATATTGGCAAGTACCACCTTGGGAGCGATATTCTGGGTATAGTAATAATATCCTCCGCCGGCTCCCACTGCTATAAAAGCGACGACAATTAGGCCGATAACTGTTGCTGATCCGTTTGTTTGGTTCATATATAGGATTCGTTTACGTTTACACATCATTACTCTTAACATACAATGATTATACGTATCTGTCAAAAAATCTTCTGTATGCCGTTTTCTCTGTTACCAAACTACGATATAACACCGTTTACTACGTTCGGAGTGCCCACATATGCCGAGTACGCATTCCCCATTGCCTCTGAAACCGATCTTCACACCTTGGTTAGCCACGCTCACGACATGCCCCCTGAGTGGTTTATTCTCGGCGGCGGCAGTAATATTCTCTTTTCGCGCCCCATCCGCGGCCTCACGTTATTAGTGGACATTCGCGGCATAGAACATCTCCATGAAGATACCCGCGAAGTTGTCTTACGGGTGGGTGCGGGAGAATCGTGGGACCCGTTTGTGTCGTACTGTGTGACGAACGGATACGGCGGTGTGGAGAATCTGTCTTTGATTTACGGAAGTGTGGGGGCCACGCCGATTCAGAACATCGGCGCATACGGTACGGAAGTTTCCGAAGTTATTGAGTATGTGGAGACCGTCGACTTACAAACCGGTGAAGATGTCACCTTCTCTCGAGAAGACTGCCGGTTTGGGTATCGGACAAGCATTTTCAAGTCCCCTGCATACAGGCGCTATTTCATCACCCATGTGGTGTACAGACTGTCAAAAAATCCTCAGGTGAATACCTCGTATCGGAGTTTACAGACCGCCTTGGCTACAAAGGACATCTCTTCCCCGACGATTGCCGATGTCCGCCGGACCGTCATCGAACTGAGACAGAGCAAACTCCCCGATCCGGCCCAAGTGGGCAACGCGGGCAGCTTTTTCCAGAATGTCCATGTCTCTCAAGCCTTCTTTGCCGAACTCCAAAAAACATTTCCCGACATCCCGAGCTTCTCCATTACGAGGGATATCATAAAAGTTCCCGCGGCATGGCTCATTGAGTACTGCGGGTGGAAAGGCTATCGCGAAGGAGATGCGGGTGTGTGGCCGTATCAGCCCTTGGTCATGGTTAATTACGGGAAGGCCGGCGGTCAAGACATTTTGGACCTATCCGAACGGGTTCGTACCTCGGTTTGGAACACATTCGGTCTGTGGTTGGAACGAGAGGTCACGGTGTATTAGTACGCTACTCCGTCACCAACGGAAGATCGTCACCCCCTTCACAAAAACCGGTGATATTCTCAATGGTGGTGTCCCAAATACGTTGCTTGGCCTCCGTGGAATTGAACGCGTTATGCGGCGTTACCAAAACGCGCGGGTCTTTGATAAGAACATGACCTTGGAGAACAGTTTCCACATTACACCGTTGTAAGTACTCATCCGTCAGCACCTCCGCCTCGTCCGTTATGTTACATTCCTCCTCAAGCACATCAAGTCCGGCGCCGGCCACAGATCCTTCTCGCAATCCTTGAATTAACGCTTTGGTCTGAATCAGCCCTCCGCGGGCCGTATTGATAATATATGTTCCCTGTTTGAGATAAGAAATGTTTTCCGTGTTCACCATATGATGCGTGTGCTCGTTATGCGGCACATGTAGGGTCACAATATCCGACGTTTGAAGAACATCTTCCAACGAACAATATGCAATGTCATACCGCTCGGCCAGCTCTTCATCCGGAGACAGATCATAGGCCTGAATCCGCATGCCAAATCCGTGAGCCATACGTGCCACATGCGCACCGATATTCCCGGTTCCCACAATTCCGATGGTTTTCCCGTGCAGATCAAAGCCTTCCAAGCCTTGCGGAGAAAAGTTCAACCCATCCGTCCGTTGCAAAGACGGATACAACTGACGCGACAAAGCCAAAATAAGCGCGAACGTGTGTTCGGCCACCGTATTTTCTCCGTACGACGGAACGTTTGTTACGACAATATCCCGTTCTCTAGCGGCCGCAACATCAATATGATCAAACCCGGTGGATCGCGTAGAAATCAACCGAAGATTGGGTAACACATCCATAACCTCCGCCGTAACTTCGGAGTTGATAAACGGCACAAGCACGGTCGTTTCTTTAATCTCATCAAAATCGATATCATCCAGCCGTTCCGCAAAACTGTGGACGGTATACCCTCTTTCCTGTAAGGGCTCTCTGAGATATGATTCACCATCCTCTGAGACTTCCAGTAAGGTTATCACCTCGCTCATACATGAATTGGTTATTGATTTGTATCCAGTCTATCAAAGGTTTTCAAACTCTGAAAAGATTACCAGAAGTCATCTCAAAAATCTTGTTCTACTACCTCTATTATACACATATGAAAGACACAGACACGTATGAACGAATGTTGAGTATGGGAGGCCGTAGGCGTTAAATGCCAGTGAATACGTCTCTGTGTCGCCTTTATATGCTTCCACATTCAATAATTTTGAGATAATCTCTAGAAGAACTCCTCCGCCCCTTACAGGGCACCTCCTCTTTCAAAAGAGGAGGACACAGCTGTTATATACGTAGACACGGCAGTCCTCAGAAATAGGAACCCATTAGAAACCATCTCAAAAGTCTATATTTCCTATGAATATACTGTATATCGACGAATCCTCCTTTCCCTTCGGGCTTTTCCTCCTTTAAAAAGGAGGAAAACACAGTAAGTACCGAATTCTCTAAAAAGAAAAAACTGTCCAACTATACTTTACCATTGGCAATCCCCACAAAAATAGGCTTTCGTCAGAAAGCCGTAAAAAACATCTTATATTTCTTCAGTACCCACTAAACACTCGAGGTGTTTTTAAGGCTCTGCCATCTGCAGTCCCATGAAAATAGGAGCTCGCAAGAGCTCCGTAAAAAACATTTTATGTTTTTTAAGTGCCCGTAGTAAATCGAGGTGGGTAGGGAAGGATTCGAACCTTCGTAGCCTAAGAGGCGCCGGTTTTACAGACCGGTGCAATTGACCGCTCTGCCACCTACCCAAGTTTGGAATACTCACGGTGAGCCGGAAAGTGGATTCGAACCACCGACCTACGGTTTACAAAACCGTTGCTCTACCGCTGAGCTATTCCGGCATTCATAAAGTTCTTTAAAAGACTATATCATCTTAAGTATTTTTTGTCCATAGAAAGAAGATAGTATATTAAAAGTATCTCTTTCGTGTACCCTACTTAAGAATACGATCGACTTCTTGCAGCTTTTCTCGCGCTCGTTGATCGTCTTCACGAAGGCGAAGGATATGAGCAAAGGTTTCTCGCGCATCGGTGTATTGCTCCATGGCCATATACAGATTCCCCAACTTACGATAAGAATCAATATTTTTGGGATCATTGACGATCATTTGCAAATATTTTTGTTCCAGACGCTCCAAGTGGTCCTGTCCTTTTTCAAACAAGTCATTCCCCTCTTTTTCTTCTTGTGCCGGCGTAGTCTCTTTCGATTCTTGATCTGAAAAATCATGATACGTATAACTTGAAGAAGCACCTGATTGATATCCTTCTTCTCGATTCTCTCTGCTCTCGTCGGTAAACATACTCTCAATAAAGCTGGTAACTTTTTGAGGTTCATTCCGATCTTGTGAATGTTGGGTGTGCCGCTGTTCGGAAGATCCTGTAGATTCCTCTTCTTCAGCTTCCAAATTCTCATCAAACGTCGAAAATGACTTTTTGGGAGACGGCTTTTCCAAAAACTGAGTATCTTCTTCCGGAAAAGTGGGAGATTCGGACTCGGTATACTCTTCCGCATTCTGCTGTTCGGTTTCTTCAAGTTCACTGTGTTCTTCGTGATTCTCTCCCGACTCTAAGGTCTGTCCTATGTTCTGCTTCATTCCCTTCATATATCGCACACCGCCTTTCGTAAAATGAATAATTATACGTGCAGTGGCTCGAGATCCTTGACTTCCCTTTTCCACTACCTTTATACCGAACGTACGCACAGACTGATACAAAACACCCCATCGAGATACGGTCTCTTCCCGGACACCTTTTTCGGAGTGTGTCCCATTCTGTAAATCAGTAGACTCTTCCAACTCGGATTTCTCTTGAAACAAATCCTCCTCCTCAGCTTCTTCGACAGGTTCGTCCGGAGTGGATGCCACTTTGCTAATGAGAACAAAGAGTCCCACCCCCACCAAAATAATAAGAATGACCAAGATAGTGAGTTGGGTCATACTTCATGGTTTGTTAAAGCGATAGCGTTCGGAAAGAATGCAGTTGAATATTCTCACCGACTTTGGCAATATGCGACTTCAAAAGCTCACGTACCGTATAGGACGGATCTTTAATATATTCACTGTCAAGAACGGTTTCCACATCGGTGTCTTCGTTTGCTCCATAAGCCGCTATATGAAGAGCAATGTTATGCGCCAATTGCTGAAAGTCTTCAGTTCGAGCAACAAAATCAGTCTCGCACGTAAGCGCGACCATAACTCCCAGTTCTCCGTTATGAACATACGTACCAATGGTTCCTTCCCCGGTCTCTCGTTCAGCTTTTTTATCCGCTTTGCGAGCGTATTCTTGTTCAAGATACTGCTTGGCTGTTTCAAAATCTCCCTCAGCCTGTTCCAAAGCCTTTTTGGCAGCCATCATGGGCGCGTTTGTCTCTTCACGCAATTTTGCTACATCTTGAGCATTAATCATATACACCGTATTACCTTATAGAGGTTTTTATTGAGCTTGAGCGGCCTTAATAACTTCGGATATTTTTGTATACATATATTCAATGGAAGCCAAGGCATCGTCATTGGCGGGAATGGCATAATCCACAAGATTGGGGTTTACGTTGGTATCCGTGAGACCAATTACGGGAATTCCTACATCATGCGCTTCTTTGACAGCCAACATATCTTTTTCGACATCTTCCACAAATACCGCTCCGGGAAGAGTTTCCATCTGACTGATTCCTCCAAAAAGTCCCTGCGCTTTTTCAATTTCTTCTTGAAAGCCGAGACGTTCACGTTTGGTATACTTTTCAAGCTCACCATTCTCTAATTGACGTTGCAAGTCATTAATATGCTTTACTCGCTTTTGTACCACATTAAAATTAGTAAACGTACCGCCGACCCAACGCTTGACCATATAGGGCATTCCCAATTCTTCGGCCGTACGCTTGACGGTGTCCACAGCTTGCTTTTTGGTAGCTACAAAAAGAATATCTTTTTCTTCGGAGATAATTCGTCGTATAAAGTGCGCCGCTTCTTCGAATTTACTCTGAGTTGTCTCCAAATTAATGATATGAACATCATCCTTACTGGTATAGATATATTCTGCCATCTGAGGATGCCATTTGGAGGTCACATGTCCGATATGCACCCCGGCTTGGGCCATGTCAGACAAGGAAGTCTGTACGTTTTCTGTACTCATACCGCGGTTGAGAATTACTTGCTCTTAAAACACGTATTCTTAGTCTATCACACACATCACAGAAATCAAGAGGACCTTATTATAACATGACATATGCACCTCGTCCTCCAATGCCCGAATCGTCACGATTTGCGTGTCGGTGATCGGGAAAGCATCCCCACAATGCCAAACGCCGTAAATAACACCCATAAAGACGTATTCCCTTGGCTTATAAACGGTAATGTTATACCGGTTACCGGCAACAACCCTATGGTGGATCCGATATTAATGAAGTTCTGTAATACAAACCATGCAATCACTCCAAGAACAACCAAACGCGCGAAATCATCTTCTCGTTGATTTCCGGCAATGACCAACAACCGATATATAATCCAAATCAAAACCGTAAAAAAGATCACCACTCCGAAAAGTCCGGCTTCTTCCGCATACACAGCAAATATGGAATCATTCGTGGATTCGGGGACATAACTGAATTTTTGCACGCCTTCTCCAAGTCCGACACCGGTCACCTGCCCCGAACCGATCGCTATGAGATTTTGGCAAATATGCCAATAGGAAGTGGTCTCTTGCGTACACATTTCCACCTGGTCTTGCCCCATAACCATGAGATAATTGGAAACCCGTTCGAGCCGATACGGTTGAGTAAACAAAAGCACTCCTCCAAGCACGGTACACACTCCAATCAGCGCTCCAAACCACAACAGATGCAACCGAGACAATGCCAACAAAATACCGCCAATCGCTCCGATTAACAGGCCCGTACTTAAATTGGACTGGATAAGACCGACAACCCCCACCGGCAACAGAATAATCAGGAGGAGTATCATGACAGAGGTCGGATGATTAATTTTGTCTTTTCGTTTGGTAAGTACGATGCTAAGACAAAGAATCAAACTGAGTTTCAGAAGTTCGGAAGGTTGAAAGGAAAACGACCCGATCTCCAACCAACGAGTAGCTCCTACCTCTTCCCCAACCCCCAACGCCGGAACAACCACCAGAATATTCAAAATCAAGGTAAAAATATAAATCACAATTGCCGAACGTCGCCAAAAAGCATACGGAATAACTTGCGTAACCAAAAACAATCCTATTCCCGGAAGAACACCCAAATATAATTGGTTAAAAAACGCTTGATACCCTCCTCCATCACTGGTTAAAGAAATGCTGGCGGTCTGCAAAACAATCAATCCTAAAACCACTAAAAAAATCAGTCCTACAAGAAACCAGTAATCCATACCTTGTACCCGTCGTTCCAAATAGCTTTTCATACGGAAAGACTATGAACCAGACGTCGAAACACTTCACCGCGTTCAAATTCATTCGCGAAGGAAACAAAGCTGGTTGCTCCTGGAGAAAAGAGAACCAGGTCTCCGTCTTGAGCTCGCTCAAATGCTTTATTGACCGCTTGTTCCAGAGAATCCACGACATGCACCGGAAATTTTCGCTTTTCACTTAATTGCTTCTGTAGCTCAGCAGATGCGTCACCGGGCATTAAAATAAGTGTCTGAATAGGAAACACATCAAACCCTTGAGCAAGCTCGGTGTAAGAGACATCTTTTGTTCCTCCGCCGGCAATCAGATGAAGCGGAGTATTTTGAAAAGCTTGTAAAGCCGCTAACGTAGCTTCCGGCATAGTGCTTGCGGTATCATTCACAAATGTTACCCCCTTTACTGTACGTACCTTCTCCAACCGATGCGGAACACCTTGAAAATTCCGAAGAACATCTCGCATAGTCTCAGATGAGACACCGAGTAACGAGACAACACTCAACGCGGCCAGTACATTCCACAGATTATGATCCCCCGGGAGCGCCACTTCATCTGTTTTACATATCGGACGTTCAAATGATCGAGTGTATATATACTCTCCTTCAATCCAGGATTCTCGCGGAGAAGCGGTCGAAGAAGTCGAAACCCACCGTACGCGCGCCTTAGTCATACGCGCCATTTCCGAAACCGCTGAATGATCAGCGGACAGTACGGCATAATCGGAAGATGTTTGGTGCTCAATAAGCTGTTGCTTGGCATGGGCGTAGTTCTCCATTGTCCCATGTCTGTTCAGATGATCGGGATACAAATTGGTAATCACTCCAATATCGGGTCGATACCGAAACATTTCCAACTGAAAGCTTGATAACTCCAAAACCACATAAGATTCAGCTGTTAAAAACGGAAGCACATCCACCATCGAACGTCCGATATTCCCCGCCAAGTAAACGTGATCGTATTCTCGACGCAAATACTCATAAATAAGAGTACTTGTAGTGGACTTTCCGCGAGTACCGGTCACCCCCACAACTGTGGGCCGAGTCTCAAACATACGTTCAAGCTCCGGAAAAAAAATATCCGCCTCCGAAAGAATCGGAATGCTTTGATTTTCGGCATACACAATAAGATCGGACGTATATGGAACCCCGGGGGTCTTGATCACCACATCACACCAATCCACATCCGCTCGTGATTTTTCCCCGAACCGAAAGCCAATTTCAGAAAAACCCGATTCTTTTCGTAACTCCACCAAACTCGGTTCAAGAAAGGACGCGTCTTTCTGATCAGTAACCCGAATGTTAGCCCCTTTTCGTAACAAATATCGTACAATTCCCGCCCCACCGCCGTTGCGACCAAGACCGACCAAAAGTACCCGCTTCTTGTTCAGATGTCCAAGTATGGAGTGTATCTCGTCAGAGATCATATATTCTGAGTTATCAATTCACCGTTATATACGTCAGTATCCTCATTCTCTTTCCGCACCGCTTTGCCATTTATAAACAGATAAGTCATCCCATCCGCAAAATGGAACGGATCCTCAAGCGTGGCATCGGAGTGAAATAACTCTCTATCAAAAACGGCAATATCCGCTTTATATCCTTGCTGTAACAGACCGCGATGTTTAAGCCGAAAATATTCAGCCGGCTTTCCTGTAATGGCATGAATTCGTTCTTCCGGAGAAAGACTGAACTCTTCGGAACTCCAAAAACGCGCCATAGCTCCCACAGACCGAGGATGTACATAGGTAAGGTCGCTAAACACGCTTTCGTCATGGCCTACCCCATCCGTACCGACAATTGCTCGTTCATGCTCAACAAATTGCTTAAGATGACGTAAATGTATTCCATAATTCAGAGTGGTAATTTGAGAATTCGTGGCAACAAGTAAGTTAACAATAGCTTCCTCGACACCCACCCCTTGATTTTTGGCAACTTCAGTAACCGTTTTCCCGACTAAACGCGTATTATTGGGCGAAGACGAAATCACCATACGAGAAAAATCTTCGGAATTGCGCTTCATTTCTGAGATAACCTTTCGCTTGGTCGTTTCATCTTGCAGACGTTCCAGCATGGCCTCTTTCCCTCCTTTGGTAACCCAGTACGGAAGCTGCAAATAAAGCACTCCGTTATTGGCCCGATACGGGAACACATCAAATGAAATCGGCAGCTCTTCTTCATATATAGCCTTGTTCAGAGTACTCATAACCTGTTCAAAAAGATCCCAATTTTTCTCCCCGAGAATTTTCAGATGAGAGATTTCCGTACGCACACCGGTATGACGGACAATATCAATCACTTCTTTGACCGATTCCAAAACTCCGCTCCCTTCATCACGCATATGTACGGTTAACACACGATCATACTCCGCCACTGTCCGAGCAACAGCCTGTAATTCTTTCCGATCTGCCATGTACATGTGACTATAGGCCAATCCGAAGGACACTCCCAAAGCCCCTTCATCAAAGGCATCAGTAACCATTTTCAACAGCGCGTCCAACTCCCCGTCCGTCACCGGCCGAAATTCATCTCCCAACAAACTGCGCCGAATACTTAAATAGCCCACTAACGTTCCGTAATTCACCCGCAGACCGCGCCGTTTTAATTCCTGATAATACTCTTGAGTGGTATTCCAATTGACATTAATCTGATTCATCGGGACCCAACGACGTACGGCTTGAATCGCTCTTCCATGAATTAACGGCGCCAATGAGGTTCCGCAATTTCCGCCAATAATTGTTGTGATTCCTTGCCGAATAAGCCCGGTCAAATGCGGTTCGGTAAACATCGTCAGGTGCGTGTCGGAATGATTGCTGACATCAATAAACCCGGGAGTCACGCACTTCCCGTCCACATCAATCTCTTGTTCCCCTTTGTCCGCTATGGTTGCCGCCACTTTTTGGATTTGCCCGTTTTTCACGCCCACATCACCTTCAAAGCCGGCCTCCCCCGTACCATCAATGATGAATCCGTTCCGTAAAATAAGATCGTACATAAATGTATATTGGATGTTAGTCTTTTCTGTATCATATCATAGATCGTTTGTACATTTCGAAAGCCTTCTTTGTTTCGACATTCGCTACTCTCAACCGTATACGTCATAAAAACTTCGAATATATCAATCACCCCAGCCCCACAAGCCCGATCATCAGACCGACCAAACTGGCGATGCTGGAGATAATCCAAAACCGCATAACAATCTTGGACTCCGGCCACCCGAGCGCCTGAAAATGATGGTGAATGGGAGCCGAACACAAGATCCTCCGATCGAA
>JAHEOE010000013.1 GCA_018609785.1 Minisyncoccota bacterium
ATTCAACCATTAAAGATATATGCCTTCTAATTAAAAAGTCTTGTTCAGCTCCTTCATCTTTTACAATTTCTCTTTTGGGAACAAACCACGAATTTCCTTCTTTTATAGCTCCTGAAATTGCTCCTGTCTGACATCGTCTTTTGAGAGACTCATATTTTATTCCGGAAATCTCCGAAGCTTCTTTTAACGTTATGTATCCTAAACTTTTCATAAGACCAAAATTAATACCTTTAAAGGTATTTTATACCGATAAAGTTTATAATGCAAATAATGTTACTATAAGTTCCCCTTAACCTTCTCTAACGCGTCCAAAATCTCGCGCTCCTTCTCCTCGATCGACTCGACCAACTCCTTCGGATCGCGCGCGGTCTCTTCTTCCGCTTGGTTCGGATTCTTGAAGTCCAGATTGTAATTGTTCTCGCGGATTTCCTCGATCGAGACCTTCCAGGCGTGTTCGGTTTCGGTGCGGTTGTGCCACCAGTCCTTGACCGGTTGGAACTCTTCGTGGCGAATGCCGCGGGTTTTGGTGTATTGGTTGTTGAGGTCATCCGGAAGGGGGACTTGGTAATACCAGACCTCTTGGGTCGGCTCGCCTTTCTCAAAGAAGATGAGGTTGGTGTTCACGCCCGCGTACGGGTTGAAGACGCCGGGTGGCAGGCGGACGATGGTGTGGAGATTGAATTCTTCGAGCAGTTTCCGCTTGATGGTGGTTTTGACGCCTTCGCCGAACAGCGTGCCGTCGGGGACGACGATGCCGGCGCGGCCGCCGTCTTTCAGAAGGTGCATGAACAAGACGAGAAAGAGATCTGCGGTTTCTTTGGTGCGGAATTCGGTGGGAAAGTTTTGCTCGATCCCGTCTTGGACGGAGGCGCCGAAGGGCGGATTGGCGACGATGACGTCGACTTTGTCGCCGGCGGTGTAGTCGGTTAAGGGACGCGCGAGGGCGTTGTCTCGGGTAAGCGTGTCGGGAATTTCGACGCCGTGGATCATGAGGTTGGTCACCGAAAGGATGTGCGGGAGCGGTTTGAGTTCGGTGCCGTAGAGGGAGGATTGAAGCGTTTCTTCGTCTTCGTGCGTTTCGACTTGGGTGGCGCGGATGTGCTCGAGGACGCTCACGAGAAAGCCGCCGGTTCCGGAAGCGGGGTCATAGACTGTTTCGCCGAGCTGGGGACTCACGGCCTCCACGATGAATTGGGTGAGCGGACGCGGGGTATAGAATTCGCCGTAGTCGCCGGCGTTTTGGAGGTCTTTGAGGAGTTTCTCGTAAATGTCGTTGAGGAGGTGGCGATCGTCTTGCTTGTTGAAGTTGATTTGGTTGAGTTCGTTGATCACTTGGCGGAGATGCACGCCGGATTTCATATAGTTGTTGGCATCGGCGAAAACGTCGCGCATGATCCCCGCGCGCGGGTCCCCTCCGACGGCGAGGTCTTGCACGGTCGGAAAGAGGCGGGTGTTGATGAATTCCAGGAGCTCGTCCCCGGTCATGCCTTCGGGGTCGGCGGCCCAGTTGCGCCAACGCAGGTCCTCGGGGAGCGGGGATTGGTACTCGGGATCTTTGAGCTCGTAGTACTGCTCTTGGTCGTCAAAGAGTTTCAAAAACAGCATCCAGGTCAGTTGCTCGATGCGTTGCGCGTCTCCGGCCACGCCGGCGTCTTTGCGCATGATGTTTCGGATATTCTTTATGAGGGAGTCGAGGGGCATATCAACGTATCAGTTACCCTGTTCTTACCATATGTGCGGGCATTGAGGCAAAGGAAGAAGTTGTTAAACACTTACCCTGCAATATTTCAATATCCGTAACTTAGTTTATATTCAGTCATAGATATAACCTATCTTCGTACTTAGTTTATATCTAGAACACATCTCAAAAATCAAAAAAGGGATATTCTGTGAATATCCCTCTAAGAGTTACTATATATTCATACTGAATTTAATCTTTTGAAAGCTTTGCAGCTTCTCTCTTTCCACTCTCAGCTTTCTGATGAGCTGTTTCAGCTCGCTTAAAGGCGTAAGGGAAGAGGAACCGGACGGAATTGTGGTTCTTACAGTAGTTTTACCTAAGTCGTATACACAGACAAACTCGCTGTATTCTTGCACTTCTTCTGAAACAAGAACCACTCTTAAACTACTATCAGAGTCAACCCAAATAGTACCTTGAGGCTGATATACCCCATAGAATCCGTGTTCTTCGAAAAACGTTTGTTCTTCCATTCTATCGTTTCCTTTTTTACTGTTTATGTTCACTACACTTCCCAAACTTTACGTAAAAAGTTCCGGAAGTTCGACTTACTTATACCACAAACCTACCGTTAAGTCAATATTACTTAACACATGTACATCGAAATCGTCCTCACATAACAAACTGTCGACGTTCATCCTCTCCAACGAGAATATGAAAGTCGTTCTAATTATCTCTTCCTCCAAAGTCTTCTTCCCGAGCTGTTTTTATACGTTTAATAATTTGCCAGATAAGAAGCACAATAAATGCCACCAGAGCAACTCCCTGGATTACATATACAATTGTAACTCCCAACCAAACAATCATCACCCCCATATTACGGCTCTAACTTTACGGCAGTACCATAAGCTAAAATTTCCGAGGAACCTTGCGTGACCATCGACGTCATAAATCGTACGTTAATAACAGCATCGGCACCTTGTCTTTCGGCATCTTCCAACATGCGTTGTAACGCCTGTTCTCGGGCGTGTCCTTGAAGTTCCGTATAATCTTCAATTTCTCCGCCCACCAGATTTTTTATAGTCGCTAAAAAGTCACTTCCCACATTTCGGCCGCGGACGGTACTCCCGCGACTAATATCTATAATCTCAGCAATCTTCTTATTCGGAATAAAATCCGTAGTTGTGTAGATGACTGAATGTTCCATAGTGATTATGCCAATTACGTTATTCTCTATATTAAAATATCATCGCTTGTAAACACAAGTATGGCTTTTTCTCGAATCCGTCGAAATAAATCTACGACCTACCCACCGCATACAAATGCTGTTGCACGTCTCGGACGGTATCGAAGTACGCTTCTCGCCCGCCGAAGATTTCGTTGACGATTTCCACGGGAGTTCCGATGTCGGTGAAGGGTGAGACTTCCAGATCGTCGATATTGTCGATGGCGAGACTGCCTTGGTCGGCGTATTTCTCCAGCAGAGCCTCCACGACCTGTCGGGCTTTGCCTTCGTATTTGTGCATCAGGTTTTCTTCGGCTTGCTTGGCTCGTTCGGAGCGGGTGAGGGGTTTTTGGTTGTAGGCGACGTGAAGGATGGTGTCGAACTCGTCGGTGTTGAGGCCGACTTCTTGCTTGAGTTCTTCAATCGGCACGCCTTGTTCGTGAAGTTCGTTAATAACCGCGTCTTTGCGGGCTTGTTCGGTCCAGGTGGCGAAGAATTCATCCAGTGAGGGGAACTTCTCCCGAATTTTCTTGCGGCTGTAATCGGTGAGGGACTCGGCGGTGATTTTGCCGGTCTCGGGATCGTAGTAATGGATCATGCGCGTGGAGACGTTGAAGTCCACGCCGTCGACGACGGGCACGCGCTTCGGCTCTTTCTCTCCTTCGTCCTCTTCGGGTGTGTAAAGAATGGTCTCCGCTCCGTCTTCGCTATCGGGAACGTAGTCTTCGTGGGCCTCCGGCTCTTCTTCCTCTTCGGTAAAGGACGGCGGTTCTTCGCCTTCTTGCGCATAGTCGTACTGAACGGTTTTAAATGGTTCGCCGTCGAAACTAGGGTCGGCAAATAAGCGTGTGGATCCCCGAAAGTCCATAATCGTGAAGTAATATTTGTCATTCTCCGTATCCAGTCGAGTTCCGCGACCGATAATCTGCTTAAACTCACTCACGGAGTTGAGAGTTTTATCAAGGACGATGAGTTTGCAGGTCTTGGCGTCCACGCCGGTGGTGAGCATTTCGGAAGTGGTTACAACAACCGGGTACCGAGACTCTACGTTCATGAAGTTTTCCAGTTCACGCGCAGCTCCGGGATTGTCTCCGGTAATACGAGTCACATACCGATGATTCTGCCGTACGCGTTCCGAGTTTTCGTTGACTAAGGCTTGGCGAAGACGTTCGGCCTGGTCTACATTCTCACAAAAGACAATGGTCTTCTGCATAGGGTCGGTGTCTTCCAGATATTGAGTGATGGTACGCGCCACCTGTTTGGTACGTTCGGTGAGGACAATGTGCTTGTCGTAATCGGCGGCTCCGTATACGCGGTCTTCAACGGGGTTTCCCGCGCGGTCTTGCACCTGTGGGGACGGCCGCCACTCCACGTCTTTATCGAGAATGTAACGCACGACTTTATAGGGAGCGAGAAAGCCGTCGTTGATGCCTTGCTTTAGGGAATAGGTGTAAATCGGTTCGCCAAAGTAAGCGCGGTTGTCCGCTTCGGCGTCTTCTTTGGGCGTGGCGGTGAGTCCGATTTGAGTGGCGGACGAAAAGTACGAGAGGATTTCTCGCCAGGCGGAATTGGCTTTGGCACTGCCACGGTGGCATTCATCCACGACTACGAGGTCAAAGAAGTCAGGCGAGAACTGTTTGAACTTCTTTCGTTCTTCCTCATTACTGTGCAAACCTTGGTACAAAGCAATATACACTTCGTAGGAGGTGTCTATGTCGGGCCCGTCAATAAGAGTTCGCTTTTCTCCGAAGTGCCGAAAGTCACCGTTAAGGGTTTGATACGCTAAAGATTTACGGTCAACCAAAAAGAGAATGCGTTTCTTTTGACCGGCCTTCCAGAGACGCCAGATGATCTGAAAAGCGGTATAGGTCTTCCCCGTACCGGTGGCCATGACCAGCAACACTCGGTCCTTTCCGCGCGCGATGGCCTCGACGGTACGATTAATGGCAATCCGCTGATAGTACCGCGGACTGTTGGCGCGAGCGCCCTGATAATATGTCTGAAAAATGGTTTGTTCTTCATCGGACGAAAGATTGTGATGATCTTTGTACCGCGCATATAATTCCTGAGGACTCGGGAACTCTTCCATGGTGAGTTCTCGTTCGGTGCCGTAGAGTCGGTCGTGTTCCAAGAAGCCTTTTCCGTTACTGCTATACACGAACGGGACATCCAACTGTTCGGCGTAATTAAGGGCTTGTTCCATGCCGGAGCCGACGGAATGGGCGGCGTCTTTGGCTTCAATAATGGCCAGCGGGAAGTTATCTCGGTAGTACAACAGATAATCCACGCGACGCCCGGATCCGCGCTTTACTGTTTGACCGTATACGGTAATCGCTCCTTGCGTAAATGATTTTTCTTCTAAAATCTGGGTTTGTAAATCCCAACCGGCCCGTTGAAGAGCCGGCGTAATATATTTACTGCGAATGTCCTGCTCGGAGTATTGCGACGTCTTCATTAGCCCTATAAAACCATATATAACAGGTTCTTGGCAAATATTCAGGTATAAAAAACCCCGTCTGGCGGCAGACGGGGTGAGGAGCGCATTCCCAAGTATTTACATGGTCAGTCAGCAAGAAGATATATATCTTCTTACTTAGATATTAGCATATGTTTATCGGAAGAACAAGGTTTAGCGGGCTTTCAGCCTTTCATCGTTTATCATTACGTTGTAAGATTCTTCCAACCAAGGAAGTAATTCATTCCTTTTTTGAGAAGAATCCATATTATACACATAGCACGCAGAGTGTATTACAAGCCGCAATGCCTCCCAGGGAGTTATGGTATCCCATAGCTCTGTGGGGATACGATCTACCGGACTGTTAGCAATCTTATGAGAAAAAAGAGGGTTATATTCGTAGTTCATATTCTTCGGAACTTTCTTCGCAACTTCATTAAGATAAAACTGTCCCGAAAATGCCAGACCTTCCGACAAGCTATAGAAGTCTACAGGAATTTCCAAACCACGTATCCATAGTTTCATCTTTTCTCGTACGATAATACACGCATTTTCTGTAGTATTTATCTCTGAAGACTGAAGCCGTCCTTGAAATAGGTCAGACGCATGTTCCGGATTTATTAAAATACTAATAAACCCGTACTCACCTTCATTTTCAATGACTTGTTTAATATCAACATTAGATATGTATACTTTTTCTTTCTCTTCAATCATTTTAAAACCTCCGATACAGCCTTTATAGATATATCAAACAATACTCAATTTTGTCAATAAAAAACCCCATCCAAATAAGGATGGGGGAAAGAGATTATTGGAACATTAACTTTGGCACGCAAAATGGCACACAGGCCTCTGTTAATTTATCACATATGTTCAATGACGCAAAACCATCGTTTCACCACCGTCTTTTCTGCATACATTTGCGTAAAATCTATGAATTTACTATAATGTGTATGTTTAATCGTTAGGATGGAATGGTGGTGACTATA
>JAHEOE010000014.1 GCA_018609785.1 Minisyncoccota bacterium
GGGGGAGGAAGTGTCTTTTAGAAAAGACGGATAGGAATCCTAGTACTGAGAATCTTCACATTTCATGGAGTGAGTGATTCTTGTACGTGACGTATTTTGGTGAACGTTTGTCTCAACTTGGATTGAATGTTTTGAACACGTGTATTGATAAAAGTAACATGTTTCTTCTTCGTCAGCGATGATAACCGAAGGTTCTTCGGCATCAAAGAGAGAAGAAGGATCGGAGGTATTCCATATGTGTGTATCCTGTATCATCCCACAGGAAGGAAAAAACGGAGGATATTCGTGCCGTTCGTACCGGTTGTTCCGTATACTTTCGCGTAGACGGTCCATTTCGCGTTGATGTTCCTCAATGAGACGTTGGTGTCTTTGTTGGATTTCTTCATAACGATGATACCCATTATTATGAACGTCGTGAGGATATGAGGAAGAACCGTGCGCGAGCGTTGGCCCGGAAAAAGAAACCAAACCTATGCAAATGGAAATCAGATATGGTAATGTACGCATTTTTGTCACTCCTGTATGAAACAGTGTACATATTACTTATAGCAGAGAACAGAAGATGAGTCAATGTAGGGTGCGAAAAAGAAAAAGCCGCAAGAATGAAAAACTTGCGGCTTTTTTAGGTTACCAATTGCAATTATCGTAATATGCGTCTTTACGCTCTTTTACTTCGAGCTTTGCTCGAAGATATTCATTTTTGGCTGACTTGACATCCAGTTTTAGATCCCTTACTAGATTGGAAATTTGTGGATCATCTGAAGAAATATTCTGTGCTTGCTTCAGACGATCTTGTTTTTGTTCTAGTTCCTCCTTTTTTTGTTTCGCAACTTGTTCTGCATTCCCCATTGCCTCTTTAAGGTGGCCACACTCACTACCCAGAGCGGGTTCCAAAGAAGCAAAAAAACAAGTAGTACAAGCAGCTGCAATTAATGTTAAAGATCCTAATCCTAATTGTAATTTCATCGTTTTCATCCTTGAGCTATCGTAACGCCAGCCTCCTTATACCACATCCCTTGTGTTTTGTCAATATAAGATTACTTTTTCTGTGCATATATTAGACATTTAGAAAAGTGGTATGATATGTTGCCAATATATGCGAAACGTGAAATCCATTCTACTAATCATCGTAATCGGCGTTCTTACGGTCTGGCTCCTCGGGGCGTTGTATTTGCGTCTGAACGCGAATGACTTTCTGTTTAACGAAGTGCGTAGTTACAGCGTCTCCAAGCCCGAAGCGGCGGAGCAATTGTTTGTATCCGCTCCGTTTGAGAACATTGATGTGTGGAGGTTGGAGAATACCGAACATGATCGCGTCATTTTGCAACTCCATGGCCAAAGCGGACGACAGCGTCAGATGCTCAAGCGCTTACACGAATACGGGACGGTTATTGCGCCGGCGTATGCGGGGTTTTCGCACAGTCAGGGCAAACCGAGTAGGAAAAGCACCAAGCAGACGGTCATAGCCACATATGACTGGCTTATTAACGAGCAAAATGTCGATCCGCAGAATATTACCGTCATTGGATATTCGCTCGGAAGTTCTCCGGCCCTGTATTTAGGAACTCAGCGTTCGGGATTTAGCGAGTTGGTTATTATCGGTGGGTATAGTAGTATCGCCGGTATGTGTACACGGGATTACGGTCCGTTTTGTATTTTTGCGGGAGATGTGTTTCCGAACGCCAAGTGGGCGCGTCGGGTGGACGTGCCCGTACGGCAGTTCCACGTACGCAGTGATGAGCAAGTACCGTTAGAAGAAGGAAGACGTCTGAATAAAGCGTTTACAGATGAGGTGAAGTTGCAGGTCCTTGACGACTATACCCATTCCTATCCGAATTTGGAGCCGATATTTTCCGAGAAGTAAGATTTTTGATTATCGAGTGGGAATCGGAGCGACACGTTCGGAAATGGTGGTCATCCACGTGTCCGCATCGGTAACTCCGTATTCAGACGCGTCGCGTAACGGAACGATGCGAAACTGTTTTTGAGGGGCCTTGGAAGTTTTGCGCACAATTCGTGTGGGGGTAAATGCGGGGTTTTGAAGTTCGATACCTTGAGGCGTTTTCTGTATATCCAAGGTTAGAATGCCGCCGATGTTGCGTTCGGTGCCCCTTTGGTCGGCGAGAAAATTACCAAGAGAATAAGCTACCAGGGTGTCATTGGAGCGATCGGTCTCGATTCGTTCCATGGGTTGAATAACATGCGGATGATGCCCCAGGATGATGTCCGCTCCGTAATCCGCCAAGGTTTTCACTAATTCTTTTTGAGATTGCGTCGGCCGGGTTTGGTATTGATTTCCGAAGTGCAGACTGATAACGACCACATCCGCCTTCTCGCGGGCTTGGGAAATATCTGATTTGAAATCCGCGTTCTCGATCTCGTTGATCATGTACGATTTGTCTTCGGGGAGGGAGAGGCCGTTGGTTCCGTATGTGTAGCCGCGAAATGCGAAGGTAATGGTGTTTTTGGATACGGTTCGTACGCGGTTCCGGTCTTTTTTTGAGGTATGAGTACCAAGATATGTGAGGTTGAAGTTTTGGGTATGTTTGATTGTTTCTTGCAATCCGGCGACTCCTTGGTCCAAAGCATGATTATTGGCGAGATTGATGACACTGAAACCGGTTGTTTTGAGGTCTCTGAGAATATCTCGAGGCGCGTTAAAGCGCGGGTAACCGGCAAGTTGAGAATAATCGTTTGTAACCGGGGTTTCTTGATTGGCAATGGCGATATCCGCCTTTTGAATTTCGGATTTGACGGGAGCGAACATGGGCGCGAATCGGTACCCGGTCTCGGTTTGGGCGTCTTGATAAATTGTGTCGTGGACTAAAACGTCGCCTACCGCCGCAAATTGAGCGGTTTTGGAGATGATATCTCCTTGAGAGCCGGTATGAGAGTAGGAAGAGGTGGTATCGGCAAAGGAACGTAAAGAGTTAAATGCGTCAATATAAAACCATCCAATACTGATAAGGGTCAGACCGCCAAATACGGTAAGGAAAATTTTTGCATTCATTATGTTCAGAATATCATAGATATATTTTTTCAATAAAGAAAGTTATGGTATTTGCTGGGTTAGAACGCATAAATATCCATCTCGTACGGTCACAAACAGCAACGTATACGAACCGCCTTCCGGTAACTTTAATTCTTTACGGAGTTCGTCGGGAGAGAGAGGAAAAGCGCGTGTGGTGATGTCCGCTCGGGTAACATTGTATTCGCCTATCAGATTAGCTATGTTCGCCCAAGAGAAAGAGCGTATGTCTTTTACTTTAAAAATCCGAAAGAGCGTGGAGTCTGTAGGGAGGGTGTCTCCGGTTAATAACGCCAGATGTTCGTCAACCTGAGCAAGATTGTACTCTTGAGCAAGTTCGGTAATGAGATGCGCTTTGCGGAAGGCGGGGTGCGGTTCGAAGAGAAAGGTTCCCAGGTCAGTTGTCTGCGGAAGGGGAGTGGTGTTATCCGCTGTTATGGTGTGTGGGTTACCGTTGGTTGGAATGAGCGTAGCGGTGCGTGTGTTCTCGGCGAATTGTCCGAACCAGAGCATGGCTACGGCGTTCTTTTTGCCGTGTCCGATGACTTCAACTTCAAACGGATACGGAATGTCGTCAAGTTCCGCATAGTCAAACGCTGGAGAAATTTTGA
>JAHEOE010000015.1 GCA_018609785.1 Minisyncoccota bacterium
AATCAAAAAGGAGGCACGGGGAAGACAACCACGGCGGTAAACGTGGCGGCGTTTTTCGCTCGACAGAAATACAAAACCCTCTTGGTTGATCTTGACCCGCAAAGTAACGCCACCAGCGGGGTGGGGATGTACGATCGAGAATTGCCCGGTGTCTACGAAGTTATGCGTGAGGACTATTCGGTCGAAGAAGTTGTCAGGCATAGTCAATTTAACAATTTGGATGTTCTCCCTGCTACGCCGGATGTGGCCGGTCTTAACGTGGAATTGGTTAATCGAGAAGATCGTGAGTTTATTTTGGATGGTGTTCTTGAACCGCTTGCTAAACGGTACGATATGGTGGTTATGGATACGCCACCCAGTCTCGGTCTCGTTACTCTGAACGGACTTGTAGCCTCCGATTATGTTCTTTTGCCCGTGCAGTGCGAGTATTACGCGCTTGAGGGATTGGGGCAATTGATGGAGACGGTGCAGTTAATCCAGGAATACGTTAATGCCGAGCTTAACGTTCTCGGTGCAGTGCTTACCATGCACGACCGGCGGAATAAAATTTCTCAGCAAGTCGCTCAAGACGTACGGCAAAACTTTCCCGGATATGTGTTTGAGTCCGTTATTCCTCGCAATGTCAGTCTTTCCGAGGCTCCCAGTTTCGGAAAGCCCATTTTCCAGTATGCCGCTCTGAGCAGGGGCGCGAGTTCTTATAAAAAATTGGGGAATGAAATTATTCGGGAATTAAAGAAACGAACTCCGGAAGAATAGAGCTTTCCGTTGTAAAAGGACTCTTTAGAGTACATTTCAAAAGTAGGAAGAACTCCTTCGCCCCTTCGGGGCTCTTCTCTTTAAAAAGAGGAGGACACAACCTGTTTTCCTCCTTTCTAAGGAGGAAAAGCCCGTTAGGGAAAGGAGGATTCGTCGTTATACAGCATTTATAGAAAATATAAGACTTTTGAGATGACTTCTTGGTACGTAGACTTTGATGTGTATGACATGATATACTTTCTTCGTGCACTATATAAATAATTCTGTATTAGGAATATGAAACTCTTGGTTACCGGAGGCGCGGGGTTTATGGGCTCCTATTTTGTAAAGTATGTTCTTCACGAACGGACTGATTGGGAAATTTTCACGTATGATAAGTTGACCTATGCGGGAGACACTTCCAAATTGGCCGATATTATGGAAAGTGACCGTCATACGTTTATTGAGGGAGATATTGTCGACGGACCTCATGTAGAAGAAGTCATCGCTTACTATAGTGTGGATGCGATTGTGAATTTTGCCGCCGAAACTCATGTAGATAATTCCATAGAAAAGGCGGATCCGTTTATTCGAACCAATATTACCGGAACGCACACGCTCTTGGAAGTGGCCCGCAAGTACGGTATTCGGATGCTTCAGATAAGTACCGATGAAGTGTATGGTTCAATTGAAGAGGGGCGAGCCGCTGAGACTCATTGTTTTGAACCGAACAGTCCGTATTCGGCTTCCAAAGCGAGCGCCGACTTGCTATGCCGAGCATATTATCAGACGTACGGAGTGGACGTCGTGGGGACACATGCTTGTAACGTGATCGGCCCGTATCAGTATTCGGAAAAGTTTTTGCCGACTATTGTGACCAATCTGCTTCAAGACAAACAAGTGCCTTTGTATGGAGATGGTATGAACGCGCGGGAATGGATGTATGTAGAAGATCACGCTCGTGCCATTCTTCTTCTCCTTGAACAAGCAGCAAGCGGAGAACGGTATAATATCGGATCCGGAGCGGAAATTTCCAATCGAGAAATGATTACGAAGGTATTGGAGATAATGGGCAAAGACACTTCATATATCACCTATGTGGAGGATAGGAAGGGGCATGACCGACGGTATGCTCTGGATACCCGTAACATTCGCGCGTTGGGGTGGGAACCGCAGTATTCTTTGGAAGAGACTCTGAGATATGTGGTGCGATGGTATACGGAAAATCAAAGTTGGTGGCAAGAGACGAAGAGTACACAAACTAACGATAACGCTTAGGTATGAAAGCACTCATTGCCGCCGGTGGGAAAGGAAGCAGGCTTCGTCCGCTCACGTATGCGCAAAATAAACATACCATTCCTTTGGCAAACAGACCATTGATTATTCAGGCGGTCGAAAAGATCGTCGAGGCGGGAATTGACGACATTGCCATTTCCGTAAACGAAGGAGAAACCGAACTGCAAAAACTTGTGGGAGACGGGAGTACTTGGAATGTGACCATAACCTATCTCGAGCAAAAAGGAGGCGCTTTGGGGGTCGCCGATGTCATCCGCAACGCGACATCGTTCTTGGGAGAGGAAGATTTTGTCTTTTATCTGGGTGATAACGTGCTTTGTACCGATATAGGTCCGTTTATTGAGGAATTTTATGAAAAAAAATTGAACTGCTTGCTTGCGCTTACCAAAGTGCAAGAACCCGAGCGTTTCGGAGTTCCTGTGATTGAGAACGATCGAGTTGTGCGTGTGGAGGAAAAACCGGAAAACCCTCCTTCCGATTATGCGGTCGTTGGATTGTACGTCTATGATAAACACATGGTGGAAGCGGTCAAGCATTTGGAGCTTAGCGAGCGAGGTGAGTATGAGATATCGGACGCGCATACGTGGCTTTTGGAGAATGGGTTTGAAGTAGGGTTCCGAGAAATTACGGGATGGTGGAAAGATACCGGTAAGCCCGAAGATTTACTGGAGGGAAACCAACTGTTGCTTAAAGAGATGGAATCTTCTCTAAACGGAGAATTGCGAGATTCCAGCCGAATTCAGGGGCAAGTAGTTTTGGAAGAAGGGGCGGTCCTTGAAGGAAATACGTTCGTAAGAGGGCCGGTTGTTATCGGTAAGAACGTACGTATAAAAGATGCCTATATCGGCCCGTTTACTTCTATTGGAGATGATGTGGTTGTAGAGGGAGCGGAAGTGGAACATTCAATTGTGATGTCAGGGACCGAAATTTTGGTTTCTCAGCGTATCGTTGATAGTATATTGGGACATAATATGAAGTTGAACCCTTATAAGAACACCCTTCCCAGAGGACACAAACTTATTGTGGGAGATAATTCACATATAGAGATATAATTTCAGATCTATGAAGCATCAGAAAATCCGTAAAGCCATTTTGCCCGTAGCCGGGTTTGGGACACGATTTCTGCCCGCCACTAAAGCGCAACCCAAAGAGATGCTCCCTCTTGTGGATACACCGGTGATTCAGCACCTGGTGGAAGAAGCGGTGAATTCCGGTATCGAGCAGATTGTCTTTGTGACCGGGCGAAGCAAGCGAGCGTTGGAAGATCATTTTGATTCGCATTACGAATTAGAAAGTCTTCTGGCAGAAAAGGGGAAAGAGGAGGCTTTGCAAGAGGTGCAGAAATTAACTAACATGGCCGAATTCTTTTTTGTAAGACAAAAACAACCGCAAGGAAATGGAGATGCCATTCTCACGGCCAAAAACTTTGTTGGTGACGAGCCATGTGCCGTGCTGTTCGGTGATGACTTGGTTGACGCCGAGCGACCGGCGCTTCGGCAACTTATAGACGTCTACGAAGAATATCGCGATCCGGTTATCGCTCTTACGTCCGTACCGCACGAGCATGTGTCCAAGTACGGTATTGTTGAGGGGAATCAAGTAGCCGATCGCGTTACGCAGCTGGCGAATTTCCGCGAGAAACCTGAGCCGTCCGAGACCGAATCTTCGCAAGCGGTGATCGGAAAGTACATCATTACGCCGGAATTTTTTGAGAAGCTTGAGCAGATGAAAGGCTCCGTGGAAGGCGAGCTGGGTATGGATCATGCCATTAATGCCATGATGAACGAACGTCCGCTTTATGGATTGGAAGTCGAAGGAACTCGCTATGATTGTGGTGATAAACTCGGCTACATTCAAGCAACCGTTGATTACGCGCTCAAACACGAAAAAATCGGTGAGGGAGTGCGCGATTATCTCAAGTCTTTGAATTTGGATTAACGTCGAGCTATGCGCTTGGTGAAGCGAATACAGTCTCGACTTGAAGCGTCCGTTTTGTTGACTAGCGGTCTTCTGGCGGGTGCTTTTGTTTTGAGTAAACTTGTGGGGCTTGTCCGACAACGTCTTCTTACGGCAACGTTTGGGAGCGGAGGTGTTTTGGATAGCTTCCTCTCCGCCTTTATTATTCCCGATCTGGTCTATAACATTCTTATTTTGGGGACGCTCTCAAGTGCGTTTATTCCGTTATTCAGCGAGTTAATCCATACTGATAACGCATCCAAAGAAGATGCCAATCGACTCGCGGATAACGTCTTTTTTATTACCGGCGCGGTTATGGGGCTGTTGGGAGTGATCATGTTAGTGGGGGCTCCATACATTGCCGAGTTTGTCGGGCAGTCGTATACGGGTGAGAAGCTTACGGATACTATTACATTAACCCGTATCATGGCCTTTTCGCCGTTGATTTTCAGTCTGTCCACAGTGGTGACCAGTGTCTTGCAGGCGCATAATAAGTTCGTGGTTACGTCTTTGTCCGCGGTCATGTATCAGATCGGAATTATTATCGGTATTAGCATTTTGTATCCTATGTGGGGAGTGGTCGGTCTGGGATACGGCGTGATTTTGGGGGCGTTGTTACATGTCATGATTCAGTTGCCTTCATTGTATGCGTTGGGGTTTGGTATTCGCCCGCGGTTAAAACTACAGACTGTCGGTCTGAAACGTTTATGGTCTTTATATTGGCCTCGGCTGTTGGTACTTGATATTTCATTACTCGCGGTTTTGGTGGGGAAAATTATTGCCTCGCGGGAAGATGCGGGGGTAAGTATTTTTACGTTGGCGTATGATGTCAATTCGTTACCGTTGGGTATTATTTCCATTTCGTTGGTGACGGCTATGTTCCCGCAGTTGAGTCGCGTATTTGCGCAAGGGAAGCGGGACGCGTTTATTGCCTATGTGATGAAGACCATGGCTCGTATGCTCAGTATTCTGGTGCCGGCGGCGGGTCTGCTGGTTCTGTTACGAAAGCCGGTTATTCATGTCATTTTTGATACGAGTAAGTTTACCACCGGCGAGGTAACCGATCTCTTGTGGGTACTGACGATCTTTGCCGTTTCTTTACCGTTTCAAGGACTGTTGCCGTTGTTTGCCCGTGGTTTTTATGCTCAACAGAAACCCAAAATCCCTATGATTATCGGCGGTGTAAGTATGTTGGTAAGTATTGGATTGAGTTGGGGAGCATATGAAGCATTTGGGTTAAGAGCGGTTGCGGTGGTGTTTGCGGGTGTGATGGTTGCGGCCGCCTTTGTGTATGGTGTGTGGTTATGTCGGTCCGTCAAATGTAACATTCAACCGGAGTATTTACGTTGGTTCCGTACCATTGGACTCTTCTCAGTAATGACGTGGTGTCTGGCTTGGGGAATCAATGAGCTCTGGGAAACTATGTATGTAAGCAGTCCGCGTTTTTTCCTCAGTCTGATACAGGTGATTTGTGTGGGAGGCGTATCTGCGGCGGTGTATGTATTCATCGCGTGGCGTAGCGAACTCCGTGATGTCTTTCGGGAATCCGAAGAAGCGTGATATACTATAGATGTAGGAGGAGTCATCATTTCATCTCGGGGTACGGCTCATATTCACTTCACAACGCCGATCCTACCCATAGCCTAAGGTTCCGTTCATATGAGCCGTACCCCGAGATAGGTATTAAGTATCAGAATTGTGAGATGACTTTTAGAAGATAAAATCAATGTATGATCGAACTCTATCAAAAAGAAGAATGTCCGTTTTGCCAAAAGGTGCGTCAGAAACTCCAAGAGTTGGAGCTTGATTACGTCAATCGCATTTCGGTGAAAGGGACCGAGCAACGAGAGATTATGGTTAAACTCGGCGGAGAGCACAAAGTTCCGTTCCTCGTGGATCAGAGCAAAGGCGTCATGATGTACGAGTCGGATGATATCGTGGATTATTTGGAGCGTGAATACGGCTCCGGAGACGCTCAAGAATAACGCAAGACGCGTTTGGTTAACGAAGTAAAGAGTATGGAGTTAGTATGGATTGAACTTTCTCGTTCGGCATTGCAGAATAACCTTGAGGTACTTCAATCCGCTCTTCCGTCCCAAACTCAATTAGCTCCCTGTGTCAAGGCGAATGCCTACGGACACGGGGAGTCTTTTATTGTCGCGGAGTTATTCCGCAACGGCGTGGAGTGGTTGGCGCTCAATTCTCTTCGCGAACGAGAAAGCTTACATACGGCGGGCCTTGATTGCAAAGCACTTATTATGGGCTATGTTCCCGCCGAGGAGACCGAATGTCTGTTGGATTTACGAGCGCGTCCGTTTGTATATGATTTGGAGCGCGTGTACGAGATGTCGCGTCGAGCCAAACAACGCGGGGACGTGCTTCCGGTGCATGTCAAAGTGGATACGGGAATGACTCGTTTGGGGGTTTTTCCGTCGGAAGCGAGAGTGTTTATTGAAGAAATAGCAAAACTGCCGAGCATTGAGGTGGAAGGCTTGGTCACGCACTTCGCCAACTCCGATGAGCGAGAAACCTCTTCTTATTTTGAATATCAGCAGGGTCAGTTTCTGGAGGTTATTCGAGATCTGAAAGCCCATGACCTGTGTCCGCCGATGGTGCATTGCGCCAACAGCGCGGTGACGTTGGTCCGGACCGAAGAGGTGAGCCAAACTTTAGTGAGACCGGGGCTCTCGCTCTTGGGAGAATATCCGAGCTCGGAAATTGAGAGAAACTCGCAAGAAGCATCAGGGAAGCGACTCAAGCCGGTACTCACGTTAAAGACCCGAATCGTCTCCGTTAAATGGGTGGAGGAAGGAACGTATGTGGGCTACGACTGTACGTACCGAACTCCGCGGAGGTCTCGCATCGCCGTCCTTCCGATGGGTTATGCGGACGGGTTTGATCGCGGGTTGAGTAACCAAGGGGAGGTTCTCGTTCGAGGACAGCGCGTGCCCGTCGTCGGACGAGTATCCATGAACATGACCATGATTGATATTACCTACGTACCGGAAGCGGAAATTGAAGAAGAAGTGGTCGTGTTGGGCCAAATGGGAGAAGAAAAAGTATCCGCTCGGGAATACGCGGAGAAATTGGAGACCAATCCGTACGAGGTGTTCGCGCGACTCCGGGAGTCGCTCCCCAAGTTTTGGGTGGAGTAGGTACTGTTGATATACGGTTGTACTAACTACCGTCTCCACAACCGTATATTTATTGTTTGAGATGAAAACCGTCCCTGAATTAACTTTCTGAATCGCCTTCCTCTTCCGTCTTCACGGCGTGTCCGCCGAATTCGTTTCGAAGGGCGGCGAGGGTTTTGGCGCCGAAGGATTCTTCTTGGCGAGACCGGAAGCGAGCGTACACCGCGTGCGTGTTAACCGTGAACGGAACGGCGTGCTCAATTGCCGTATTAACCGCCCAGCGTCCTTCGCCGCTGTCGTCTACGTAATCTTCGATGCGTTCCAAGTTACCTTCGTTGTGGAACGCCTTTTCAGCAAGTTCCATCAAGTAAGAACGGATGATGGAACCGTGATTCCACACATGCGTTACCTTCTCGAGGTCCACATCTTCGAAAGGTCCGTTTTTGAGGAGTTCGAATCCTTCGGCCATGGACTGCATGATGCCGTATTCGATGGCGTTGTGGACCATTTTGACGTAATGACCGCTCCCGACATCGCCCATATGCGCGTAGCCTTCTTCCATGTTGAGCGCTTGGAAGATAGGGTC
>JAHEOE010000016.1 GCA_018609785.1 Minisyncoccota bacterium
AACAAATACAGACTTCATATTCAACCAGACAAGCTGTGTCTGAAACACACATATAACGACAACCCACATCAGATATGGTATCAATAAAACCCCCAAAATCTTGGAACGAGAGCTGATAAGAGAAGCCGCCCAAAACGCGGATCCCGTCATGATACATATATCCACAAAAGCTGCAAGTAACGCAACATATGTTCCCTGCATAATAATAAGGGACTCCCACAGCAGGAAGTATTAAGAGGTGTTAAGAGAGGGGATTATTTATAAGGTTAGTTAATAATAGATGACGTAAATCATCATTACGATGATTAAAGCGAAACTCAGACTCTTTTAAGAAGAGAGGGAAGTTGGATTTGGTAAATCCTTTGAATTTCGCCATTCGTGACTTAGTAAAGGCCCAAAACGACTCTATACCGTTAATGTGACGTTTACCCCGAGCAAATTAATTCTAGGAATGATAGATGCGGTAATGTTCATACCCATCTATAATCAGACTATCATACGCTTTCCATCCATCGGAATAGATGGAGGATGTGACAAAATTGTAGGAATAAAAAAGCAGGGTTCATAAATGGTATATTGAAGGGGTAAAAAATAAAAACACCCATCTATGAACCCCGCTCCTTCCAATTTAGCACAAAAGTTGAGAGATACGCTACCCGAACGTCAAAACAAAAAAGCGGGAAGAAATAAAATACCCACGGAAATACTCATAGAAGGCATATTGATGCGTATATGTTTTGGAATGCAGTGGCGCTATATACCGCATCATCAAACCGTACGACGATACTGTGAAGAACTATATCGCAGGGGAACATTGTTCCAACTTTTAAATGAAGTAACACCTATAGAAAAACGTCCTCAAACATCCATTATTGATGCCACAAATATTAACTGTTGGAATGCCAATTCGTTAGCACAATATTCGGGGAAATACCACAATTATTGCGTCAAACTGACGGTGAGCGTGGATGAAAACGGCAAGTTACAAGACTTTTCGATTGATCCGGGAGCCAAACATGATTCCAAGATATTGGATGATATGCTCTCTGAGAGCGAATATTTGCCGTATGATATGTATCTCGACAAAGGATATGAGTCATATGAGCGCCGACGTTGGTTACAAAGTCGGAATTGCCAAGTCCATATGGAGCAAAAGAATTATTCTAAAAACAGAAAGCGCGGTCCTCATTTTCAGTTTACCGATGCGGATCGTTCCATTCGCTCCCGAGTGGAACGCTTCTTTAGCATCTTTAAGCAATTTAACTTCTTCCGCTTTGCTTCCGTCCGTAAACGTTCTTCCCTTAAAATGGCTGTTTGTATCGCTCTCCTCCTTATCCCTTTAATTTTGTTACATCCTCCATTTCCTACTGGAGACCCTTTTTAAAACATATTCAACCGAATAAGTTCTATAGAGATAATCAGTATAATAATCAACCAAATAAGATACGGAACACATAGAAGAGCAAGTGTCCGTGCACGACTGGATAATTCCCATATTTGAACTACCGTACCCACGAACATAAGTAAAGTAACAAAAGAACCTCCTAGAACAAGACTATCCATTTTTACAACAATGGGAAATAATACGACTCCAATAATATTTGTAATAAATGGAGCAATCAAATACTTTGGCCATCCCTCTCTAATAATTTTATATACTACAATCAAACTTACCAAAGCAAATATTCCAAAAACCGGAACCCATAGCTCATTAAGAAATGCAAATGCTTCATCCCCTGGGTACCAAGATGGGGTCTTTATATTAGACATGATATACGTATTTACTTTTCTCTATATGTGTTTTAATAAAAGCACGACTCTTGCCCAGTTATTATATCCCATTCAGTCTCATGAGCTCTAAAACAACCACAATCCCCGTAACTAACCATCCAATATAAGGGATAAATACCAAGATTACTTTCCAACACCCGGCTTGGACAAGTTCGCCTAAAATCCAAGCTATGGTTAACGCATAAATCAGCATAAGACTACCAACCACAAAAAGGGAGGGTAAGACAACCATAAACACCCCAAAACCCAGGCTAAAAAACACGTTGACAGCAATTGGTACAAGAATCCGTATGGACAACGTATTACTCCATACCAAATACCCTATAATACCAAAAGCCAAAATCGCCATCGGATACGCCGCAATCCAGATATCCCCCAACCAAGAAAAGTCACCTCCCCACTCCGGTTTTGTAAGAGTTTCGAACCATTGCATGAAATCTGTACTCATAAGTATTCAGTTATTTTTTTGAATAAGCGGCAACAAGACATAGAATGTTGTCTGTTCCTTTAAAGTACTCTCAAACCAAATCTTTCCTCCGTGATTTTTCTCCACAACACGCTTAGCCATCGAAAGACCAAGACCGGTTCCTGTTGTTGCCATATTGGTTGCGTTTTGCGCTCGATAAAACCGCTCGAAAATTTTATCTTTATCTTCTTCGGGAATCCCAATTCCCTCATTAGTCACCGAAAAGCGTACATTCTGTTCTTGCCTTTCCCAGTCCACAATCACTTCCGTATCTTCATATGCGTACTTAATCGCGTTACTCAATATATTATCCAGCACATAGCGAATCTGCTTAAAGTCCATTTCTATGGGAATTTCCGTACGCTCTCCCACTAACCGTATACTCACTCCCCGTTTTTCTGCCTGTTCTTCAACATCACTCTGCGCTTGCTGAATACAGGTATATAAATTCCCTTGTTCAAACTTTCTCTGTACCGTGGAATCATTAATCTCCAGTTCTCGAAGTAAATCTTCCACCAATTTCAACATTTGCGAAATTTTGGAACGCGCTTTTTTAAAATATGTCTTCTGTTCTTCAGTTAGCTCACCAATATCCCCGGAAAGCGCCATATCCAAAATCCACTTGGTCCCCGAAAGCGGAGTCCGCATCTGATGAGCCGACGTGGACATAAAGTCACTTTTGAGCTGGGTCTGTTCTATCAAAGCTTGTTGCTGATCTTCAATAATCCCTTTAATATATTCCACAGTAATATAGAACCCAAGCAGATACACCAAAACCACAAATAAATACACAAAGAACGTAAAAAACGCGCTGTCCTGAATAATAAGAAAATCTCGTTTAAAGAAATAGGTGATTACAAATGAGGTATAGTAAACACCAAGAGTGGAAAACAACAGTTGCCGAAACCGCTCGCTCCGAAACATAAATCCGGCGAACAGAAAAATAATCATGAACCCAAGGACCACAACCGGCGTAAATCCGTAAATTAACGCAGCAATCGATAAGGTGCTCAAGTCTGAAATAAAGAGTGCGAATACAAACCATTCATACCGTTCGAACACTTCAAATGTGTAATTTTGATGGAGAAGATACTGAATACTCATATATGCCACAACCCAAACCTGAAACAGAATACGTGCCCAGAGTATGGTGGAGTCGGTAAAGTACAACAATACATCAAGCATCAACGCAATAAAGATAAACAAAAACCGGAACTTCAAGTAATGAATAATATTACTTGCCAGATCCTCAATTTTTTCTCGATCGCTCTGATTTTGTTTGAGTCTCATGAAGTTGTATATTGGATAAATCTACTGTTTAGTATACATTATCAACACGATATACCCAAGTTTTTAGAAGCTATCTCAAAATTCTTATAGACAATCTATATCGAGGATTATGGCTGATATGAAGGAACCTGGGTTATGGGTAGGTTAGGCTTTGTGAGTGAATATAAGCCATAATCCGAGATTAAAACGTTACGTTATATTACTCAAAAGAATATCTATCATACTCATATGAAGGCGACAGAGTGTATGAACGAATTTTGAATATGGTAGGTCGTAGGCATTAAATGCCAGTGAATACGTCTCTGTCGCCTTCATATACTTCCATCTTCAATAATTTTGAGATAACCTCTAGAACATATTTCCCATATTGCCTTATAAAAGCCACCAAGCTATAATAAAGCAAGTAAGTAGTTCAAATATATGGCCGGACACAACAAATGGTCAAAGATCAAACGGCAAAAGGCAGTCAATGATACCGAAAAAGGACGTATTTTCGGAGAAGTCGGTAAGATGATTCGCGTGGCCGCTCGCAAAGGAACCGATCCGGAAAAAAACGCCGATCTCCGGGCAGCTCTGGAAAAGGCCAAAAAAGTAAACATGCCCAAGAAAAACATCGACCGGGCCTTGAAAAGCGGTTCGGAAAAACACGGAGAAGAGATGCTATACGAAGGATTCGGACCGGAAGGAGTCGGACTGCTTATAAAAGTATTTACGGACAACACCAACCGCACCGTCGGCGAAGTCCGCAAAGTCCTCTCCGATCCTGGAGGTTCGCTCGGCACGGACGGTTCGGCCCAATGGATGTTCGAAACAGTCACCCCGCTACAAGAATACCGCGTAGCAATCTCCATGCCCGTTTCCGAACAGGCGGAACGTTCGGTCGAACAGATTTTAACCGAACTGAATGAGTTGGACGATGTGGAATACGTGTGGACAAGTATTCCGCCCCAAGCCGAAGACGAGCAATAACCCCTTTTTTGTGCGTATTTTAGGTATTGATCCGGGAACAGCCACCACAGGCTTTGGGGTTATTGAAGAAGTAACCAAACAACGCTACATTGTTCATGATTTCGGTACGGTAAAAACCCCGCCCAATGAAACCGATGCCGAACGTTTATACACCATTCGCTCCAATGTAAGCGAGCTTATCAGGTATTTTCAACCATCTACGGTCGCAATCGAAAAGCTATACTTTTTTCGCAATACCACCACTGTCATTACGGTCGCTCAAGCGCGCGGCGTACTTCTTCTCGCCGCTCAAGAGCACGGTACTGACATTTATGAATTCACTCCCTTGGAAATTAAACAGGCACTCACCGGTTACGGAAAAGCGCCCAAAGAACAGATGCAACAGATGGTCCAACACACTCTCGGACTTTCTTCGCGCCCTCGCCCGGACGACGCCGCGGACGGATTAGCCGTCGCTCTTTGTTGCGCCCAGAGCAATTTGGACTTCAAAGCGTTTGGGAAATAAAACGCATTTCATTCTCCATAGACAAACGCCACCAGATCGCCCAGCTTTTCTTGCAGACTGTTGTCTTGATGCAACTGTTCCACAATTTTATATCCTTCAAACCACTTGGGGGAATCTTGAATGCCAAGTAAGTCATCCATATGCGGGTCATGATACAACCGACGTGACTCCTCTCCCCCCAAAAGATTGAGGATATGCTGATTAAGTCCTTCATTGGGCCTCATCCCTTCCAAGTCATGCACTACCTTATAGCGAATTCCGAAATGATTCAACACCTCCTGAAACATCGGGATATTGCTCCCCCCGTGACAATTGATAAGACTCACCCCGTAATCAAACACGCCAAGTAATCGAGCCGCGCGCTGAAGGACCGCAATTTCGGTCGCGCCTTCCACTAAAACCACTCGATGCGCAAAGAATAACGCGCTGACGTCCGGACTAAACTCCCGTACGGCCCGTAATCGGTGCTCTTGTTCTTCATCTTGGTCTTTATGTTCAAATACATCGTCCTTAACCTGCACACAGACCAATGTTCCTTCCGGGTCTTTATATAGCCGTGCCAAAGATTGAGGCTTCTCCAACGCCCGGACAAAAACGGCCGAATGCGTCGTACTTACCACCTGAACCTCCGCCTTTTCGGCCAAGGCAAATAACGTCTCGGAAACATATCGCTCCATTTGCGGATCCATATACATTTCCGGATCTTCAATCAATACCATATTCTGTACTCCGGCTGCTTTGAGATGATACGGAACTACCTCACCGTATTCTCGCAATAGCGCAAAAAATACCGCTCGTTGCACCCCACGACTCTGATAAAACGGATTCAAAAACAGGTTTTCGTCAACTTCGGGAAGTAACGTCATCTCTTCCAATGATTCATGAAACGCATGATGAGAAAGTACTTCGGAAATTCCCATCATTTCTTCAAGATGCGCGTTCAATTGATGCGCGATATCAGCTATGGAACGCTCTTTATCCCACATCCGAAACATCTGAAACATCCGGGAAAACGGAGACGTAGCACCTTCGCACACCGCCTCTCCGGCCGGTACGTAAATCCATTGCATATGGTCGGCATCGAAAACCGTTTGAATATTCGCTTTTTGCTCCTTGTCGGCCGGCTTTTCGTCTCCCTCCGCTCCCACAAATATCTCACGGGCGTTACCTTCCGTTTCGTCTTGGTAGAACCGCTGAGAAACGCGCCAGACTTCCTCCTCGTCTTCATCCGTATACCATGTTTCAGACACTCCCGGGTGTGCTTTATCCTCTTCGGTCAGAGCGTAAAACGTAACAGCCACTTCCGCGGCGTAAAAGGGATTATTTCGATATCCGTGAAACCATCGGACTGAAGGAAACTCAATCCCAAAAAAGACACGCAACGCTTCCAGTATCGATGATTTTCCGACACCGTTCGGACCGATTGCCATAACCATGTCTTCTTCCAGATCCACTGACAGTCCTTCGGGGCCAATTGCTTTAATATTGGTAATTTCAATTCTTTTGAGTTTCATAGATGATTAATTATATATGTCTCTTCTTTGTATCGTATTTTATAAGTGCTGTATATAACACTCGTAAAATAAACGGCATACGTTATAATACAGACAGTTTAACATGAGTTATGTATCTACGTGATATTCTGATCGGACTTATCTGTGCATCCCTCCCCCTCTATGTTCTCCGGATTCCGGAATTATCCACCAATGTGTTCGAGATTATAAGTGGCCTTGCCCTCCTAGGTTACTTGGTTTTGGAACGACATCATATCCGAAATACCGTACCGCAATTCAGACGGAGCGCGTTATTGGGGATTATATTTACTCTCACCGCTCTCGGAGGAGTTTTTGTCTCGGAAGAGGTTACAGCTAGTTTAGGGAGATTTAAGTCATATTTCATCCTTCCCTTTATTATTGGGTTTGTAATTATTCATTACGTTAAGACACACTCCTCATTTCGCCTCCCGCTCTATTATTTAACTCTCGGTGGCGCGCTTATTGGCATATGGGCAATCGGTGAATTTTTGTGGGGAATTACCCAAGGCGACATAGCACGTCCCACCGCCATCTATGATTGGAATGTAATCTCAGACGTAAGCCGCGGAGGATTTGCCAATTTTATCGGACTATTCCTGACACCGCTGTGGCCGTTAGTCATCGGACTTTGGCATACCGCGCAATCCCGACTTGAAAAGCAAACCACGACCATCATAGGGCTTTTCCTTACCGGAGGAGTATTAGTCAGTCAGTCCTATAGCGCCATATTCACATTGGGAATTCTTGCCGGTCTGTATTCTGTCTTTCTATTCCGAACACACGCTATACCTCGTTTTCAAATCGTACGGATCGGCTTGGCAACTATCAGTCTTCTGGGGATATTCGTAGTCTCTCAAATCTCCACCGCCAAATTTGAACATCTGTGGAATATGAACGAACGCAACTCCATAACCAGTCGCATACAGATTTGGCATACAAGTACGGTTATACTGAAAGAGAATCCCATCTTGGGCATCGGCTTGGCCGACTTTCAACGAGTCTATGAAGGCACCGTTCCACAGCTCTATTTTCCTCCGCATGAATGGCTTGTTCCCGAACCGCATAACGTATACCTGGCTACATGGCTTCATACCGGGCTTTTGGGATTTGTCATCTTTGTAATTATG
>JAHEOE010000017.1 GCA_018609785.1 Minisyncoccota bacterium
AGGTACTCAGAGCGGAATGCTCTCGGAAAAATACGGGTTTGAAGTCTTCTCATCCGGTGATAAGTTCCGAGAGATGGCCAGTCGAGATACATTCCTCGGGCACAAAATCAGCAATATCGTCAATCACGGCGGACTGATGCCCTACTGGTTTGCAGGATTTATTTTTCAGGACAAAGTCATTAACAATCTGGACCCCGAACAGTCCATTATTTTTGACGGAGCCGCGCGCAAACGACCGGAAGCGGAGTTGGTGGACGATGTTCTTCAGTGGTTCGAACGGGATTATCGCGCGGTGTACATTGATATCTCCGATGAAGAAGCGAAAGAGCGACTGACGGAGCGGAGCGAGACGTCCAATCGGGCGGATGATGAGAATATTCAGACGCGGCTTGATGCGTACCACGAAGAGGTGATTCCCGCCATCAACTTTTTTGAGGAACAGGGAACCTTGATTCGCATTAACGGAGAACAAACGGAAGAGGAGGTGTTTGCCGAAATCGAAGAGAAATTGGAAACGAAGTAATCATGGCGGGACAGACCAAGCCCAAGAACAAACAGGAGCGGCGAGCCATGAAGACCGGCGGTCGGATTCTCGGAGAAATACTCGCCAAAGTTGAGGAAGAGTTGGCTCCCGGCATGACCACCGCGGACCTGAATCGGTTCGTCAAGGAGCAGATGGAAGCCTATAACGTCGATCCGGCCTTTTTGGGATATTTCGGCTTCCCGGGACATGCCTGTATGTCGGTAAATGAGGAGTTGATTCATGGTATTCCCGGTAACACCGAACTGAAGGAGGGTGATCTGTTTAGTATCGACTGCGGGGTGATGTATGAAGAAATGGCGCTTGATAGCGCGCGAACCTTTCCGGTGGGCATCGTGTCCGAAGGGGCGTCCAATCTGATAGAGGTAACCAATCGGTCTTTGGAGGTCGGTCTCGACGTGATTCGGGCCGGGGTGAGCATTGGAGACTATGGTGCGGCCGTGGACGAGTATGTGAGTGAACGTGGCTATGGCGTAGTCAAAGACTATTGCGGACACGGTATCGGCAAATCCGTGCACGAGTCACCGAATATCCCCAACTATGGCGAACGGGGGAAAGGGGCTACACTCGAAGAACACATGACCGTAGCCTTGGAGCCGATGGTAACTATGGGAGATGAAGAGGTTCGTGTGAAGGATGATGATTGGACCGTAACAACTGTGGATGGTTCGCTTTCCGCGCATGTGGAACATACGGTGCTTATTACCAAGAAAGGGGTAGAAATTTTAACCAACGTATAATCTATGGCAACTGAAGAATATCTGTCCAATTTGGAAAACGAGCGACAAACGCGACTGGAAAAAGCCCAAGCATTGCGGGAACGCGGTTTGACAGTTTATACGGCAAAGGCCGAACGAGATATGACGCTCGGGGACATTGCCTCTCAGTTGGAAGCACTGGGCGAGGATAGTGAATATGTTGGTAAGCAGGTTACATTGACCGGTCGTGTGAAGTCTCTTCGCTTGAGCGGGAAGATCGGATTTGCTCCGTTGGAAGACGAGAGTAACGCCGCCGGATTTCAGGTGATTTTCAAAAAAGATATGTTGCCTGAGGAAGGCGAGGGAGAAACCCTTTCGTTTGCCGATTTTAAATCGTACGTTGATACCGGTGATTATCTGCAAGTCACCGGTGAGATTGGCTTTTCCAAACGCGGGGAGGCGAGTCTGTTTGTTACCGAATTTACGATTTTGACCAAAGCCTTGCGCGCTTTGCCCGAAGAACTGGAAGATCCGGAACAACGGTACCGGCACCGGTATATCGAATTTAAACTGCACCCGGAAACGCGAGATATGTTCCGACGAAAGGCGTTCTTCTGGGAATCCGCCCGTCGGTTTATGTTGGAGAACGGCTTTTTGGAGGTTCAGGCGCCCACGCTGGAGCACACCACCGGAGGAGCGGAAGCAACCCCGTTTTCCACTCACCACGAAGCGCTTGACGAGCACTTTTATCTGCGGATCAGTTCGGAGCTGTATTTGAAGCGGTATATCGTCGGCGGGTTTGAGAAAGTGTTCGATATCGATAAGAATTTCCGCAACGAAGGGATTGATGCCGAACATCTCCAAGAATACACTCAATTGGAATTTTATTGGTGCTATGCCTCGCATGACGAACTGCTTGATATGGGGGAGGAGCTTATCAAACACATGATTGAGAGCACTTACGGCACGTTGGAACTGACGTACGAAGGAAATCGTATCGTGGATTGGTCTCAAAACTGGCCGCGTATATCCTATACGGATTTTCTGAAGCAGTACGGCGGAATTGATATCACACAATACACTTCGTATGAGGAATTGAAACAGTTGGCGGACGGATATGGCATTGATACGACCGGCTATCCGAATTACGGACGACTGCTGGATGCGTTATATAAGAAATTGGCGCGTCCGCACTGTATTGAGCCGGTTTGGCTCACCGATCACCCGGTGGAAATATCGCCGTTGGCCAAGCGCAATCCGGAGGACCCTACAAAGACCCTTCGCTCGCAGTTGATTGCGTACGGCAGTGAATTGACGAACGGCTTCAGCGAGCTTAATGATCCGGTGGAGCAACTGCAACGCTTTAAAGAGCAACAGGCCTTGCGAGACGAGGGAGATGAGGAAGCAATGATGCTTGACTATGATTTTGTACGCGCGTTGGAGTACGGCATGCCACCGACCGTCGGGTTCGGCTTTTCCGAACGCCTCTTCAGCATGTTGGAACGCAAGTCCATCCGAGAAACAGCTCCCTTCCCGATGATGAAACGGAAAAAAGAAGACTTTACCGAACCGGTATGAGGTATGCCTTCGTCCATGAGTATCTGAATCGGATCGGCGGTGCGGAACGTGTTCTTAAGCAAATGACTGATGAGATTTCCGAAGCCCCCATTTATACGTTACTCTACGAACCGGACGTTATCGGGAATTACATTGCCTCGGAACGTATCCAAGAATCGTTTTTCAAACAGTTTCCGGCATCCTTGCGGAACAACCCCAAAGTGCTTAGTCCTTTGTGTCCGACGGCGGTGGAGACTATGAATCTTTCGGATTATGATGTGGTTATCTCCAGTTCCAATTCCTTTGCCAAGGGGATTATTACTAAATCGGACACTATTCATATTAGTTACTGTCACGCCCCCATGCTCTTTGCCTGGGAAGCTTCGCATTCGTATGTGCGTCAGCAAAGGAAAGGGAAACTTATGAACACCGGTATTGGCGTTCTTTTGCATTATTTGCGGCAATGGGATCGGCAAGCGTCCGAACGGGTGGATTACTTCATTGCCAATTCCGAAACCACCAAACAACGCATTCAGAAGTATTACCGACGTAATGCCGAAGTTATTTACCCGCCGGTGGATGTGGATCGATTTACGCCGAGACAGGGAGGAGAAGAGTACTTTTTGATTGCTTCTCAATTAACACCGTATAAAAACATCGATCTTGCGATCCGGACATTTAACAACTTCAATATTCCGTTGGTTATTCTCGGAGATGGCCCCGATCGCAAACGTTTGGAAAAACTTGCCGGACCTCATATTTCGTTTTATGGGTTTGTCTCCGAAGAAGAAAAACGTCGTTGGTACGAAGATGCGCGCGGATTTATTTTCCCCGGGAGTGACGACTTTGGTATCGCGCCCGTCGAGGCCATGGCCGCGGGAACGCCTGTGTTAGCGTTGCGTGCCGGAGGTGTGACCGAAACAGTGAAGGAAGGTATTACGGGAGAATTTTTCGAAGTTTCGGAAGAAGGATTGTTAGGGGATGGAGTAAGACGTATGATTGAGAACGAACGTCAATATGACCCCGCCGTTCTTCATGAACATGCTCGACAGTTTCGCCCCGAACGGTTCGTGGAAGAGTTCCAAACTTATCTGCAGAAAATTGAAGAAAGCAAATCCGAGCGTTAAGTGAATAAGTGCGGATAATATGTTTCTTTCGGGAATAATTATACGATAGCGGATACGGTTGATATACAGTAGCGGGTATGGTTGAGAATACGAACTAAGAGTTAGTATTTAGAATATAGAATTTGGAATCTATGAAAGAGAAGCCAGAAGTGAGAAGCCGGAAGCCGGGAATATCTGGATATACTGAGGTGTCCGTAAGGACGGAGGAGTTACCCTTACTTTTGAGATGTGTTCTAATCTACTGCTACCTTCCGTAATATCAATTTGGTTGAATCTTTATGTATACATGTGGTATACTACCGTCTGAAATGAAGGCCCATAGTTAAATTGGCTATAACGGCGGTCTCCAAAACCGCTATTGGGGGTTCGAGTCCCTCTGGGCCTGCATGTATGAAAGCCATGAACTATCTATTTCTTTTTCTGTTTTAAGAAATATGGTATTTTAAAGAAAAGATGACTCACAAAAAAATGAAACCAAACCTGTCTTCTATCTTTCTTTGGAGCTTGAGCCTTGTTTTCATTGGAGTACTAATACTTAGCGGTACTGCATTCGCTCAGTCTGAGATTTCTTATTCGACAGATCAAACATCGTATTTGCTTGCTCAAAATGAAAATAATGAGGAAGAGAATGGAAACGAAAATGAAGAAGACAATGGGAATGAAAGTGATAACGAGGAAGAAGAAGAGAATGAAAATACGGAGAGCGGAGATTCCAGTTCCGGCGGAGGAGCGCAGTACTGTTCTTATACCGCCTTTCCCGGAGCGGGGCAGGTGTGTGACCTCTGTAGCCTGGGTCAGGCGCTTTGGGGCCTGATGTTTATCATTCTTTTCTTGGGAGTGCTGGGCTCGTTTGTATATGCCGGGTATCTATATTTGACTTCCGCGGCTAATGCCGGTTCGGTAAACCAAGCCAACACGATTATGACCAACGCGGTAATCGGATTGGTCATCGGACTTTCCTCGTATATTATCTTGCAGACGTTGAATCCGAATTTATTGAGCGGCAATTGCGGACTAAACCCGGCACCATCCACATCTGTCGATGAAGGAAGTAGATCTCGAGGTGGGGGAGACTATGATGGTTCCTTAGATCCTATTGAAGAATGTGAGGCTTCCAATACTGACACAACAGACCCCGCAGAATGTTTATTAAGCCTTGCGGAAGACGGTGAAATAGAACTTTCTCCGGGAGCGCGTCAAAATATTGCAAATTCCACAGGGGGAAGTGGTGGTGTTATAGACTCCAATGTTCTTCACGCTATGGTACGAATTGTTCAAGATGCCGGATTTTCATACAGAGCCGGCTCTATGAAAAGATCCGGTCCGGCTGGTGAGTCTTATCATAATGTAGGACGAGCCGTAGACTTTACTCATGCTAATGGTGAATGGATTCACCCAACCAATCAAGCCGGACAACAGGAAGGAGCAAGCATAAGAGAAGCTTGTGTTGGGTCTGGAGCTGTAGAAACATTTGGACCTGACAAATCGGTAAAACCGGGACAGGATGACCATAATGACCACACCCATTGTGCGTTTTAACCAGTTTCTTTTATACGTTGTATCCTTGATGGATCATCTAAAGTATGATAATTTGAGAGATAGTTGAATTGCGGGTATCGTATAATGGCTTATTACCCCGGCCTTCCAAGCCGGTGATAGGGGTTCGAATCCCCTTACCCGCTCATTGTAAAAGCCGTCTCAAAATTCTTTCATTTTCTAGAAACCATCTCAAAAATATTCTTTCGGACTATCTATCATACGCATATAAAGGCGACAGAGCGTATGAACGAATTTTGGGTATGGTAGGCCGTAGGCATTAAATGCCAGTGAATACGTCTCTGTCGCCTTCATAGA
>JAHEOE010000018.1 GCA_018609785.1 Minisyncoccota bacterium
GAGAAGTATTATTTTTTGGCAAGCATTGTAATAAATATGAGTTTGGTAATTATCATAACGGGCATGTTCAATAACGGATTATTAATGGGATTCATTTGGATGGTTTTGGGTGTTTTATCCGCACTGACCATTTGGGGAACCGAGATTGTACGGCAGTCGACAGACGAATAATCAAGGCCCAAATAAAAACCATCTCAAACATATACGTATAGTATATACTTCCTGTTTTCCTCCTTTTTAAAGAGTGACCATTCAAACTTCGAAGGAGGGGAGGTGAAACGAGATGTTACAGGGATACTCCTTGGTTATCTAAATAGATATAAACAGAGTATAATTGGTATTATACTCTGTTTATGGAGTAATTAAACTCCTTTATGCATATTACGGCATATATGTGCCTTTTCTCCGAAAAACATCATGAATATCACAGCTATCATCCTCGATATATCGAGCGTAATATACCACTTTTAAAATCGACTTCCGACTTTGAGAGTCTCTCTTCAATTTGATATGGCCTCTATAGGTCGTTATTTATTATTCCAATCGGTTTTTCTGGCTTCGCTGGCTTCGGGATTCCGGCTTCTTTTCAATATGATATACTGTATATATACACGGAAATATATCAATTCATAGAAAGCTTGAAATAAAACCACCTCAATAGGTATGACCCATACTACCTCCCAAACCAACACAGCCGATTCTGTGTTGCCAATGTACGAAGAATTTTTGCTTTCTTTGCAGATTAGCAACTATTCCATATCGACCTTGAAAAATTATGAGCGTGATCTTCAGACGTTGGCCGAATTTTTACGAGAACGAGATCTTTCATTTTCGGATATGTCCAAACAGACCATTGATCAATATAAGGCCGAACTCATTGCCAACCAACGACAGACACTCAAGCAAAAAAAATCGAGTTCGGCTCTAAATGCCAAATCCATTAACCGTATGCTGACGACATTGCGGTCGTATTTGACGTTCCTTATTGACCGAGACGAAGACGTACCGATCATTCCACAACAGATCAAACTTCTCAAAAAAGAAAAAAAGGTTACGCACATACCGGATCTCAGTGACGTGCTGACATTTGTAGAAGCGCCTGAGCATTTGGAATCCAACGAATTTATCGGACTGCGCAACCGTACGATTATGGAAATGATGTTGGCTTCGGGAATGCGTATTTCAGAAGTACTTAGTCTGCAAAATACAAATGTGGAGGATTCCGGTAAAATGTATGTAACCGGCAAAGGACATAAACAACGGTTTGTATATTTAACGCCACGCGCTCGACGTCTCCTCCATCGGTATAGAGAGCAGAGGAGAGAAGTCATTCAATCCGCCCTCCCCTCCCCGTTTGATACCGACGAATACGTCGATAAATTTACCTATCTTTTCGTGACCAAAAAGACCTTTGACGGCATAACGGACTATGTTAAAAACCATTACTACCTTCCCGATTATGTCTTTGAGAGTCACATCTCGGATAATTATATCCAGGCCAAATTCAAAGAGTACCGCCTTCAATTAGGTTTTAGCTCCCCTATTTCCCCGCATACCTTGCGTCATGCGTTTGCGACGTATCTCGCGGAGTCGGGCGCCAGTCCCGCGGCAATTCAAATTCTGTTGGGACACGAGTCGTTGGAGACGACGACCACGTACGTCAACGCTTCCGAGCGTTTTGCGGAAGAGACGCATACGGATTATCATCCGGTGAAGAAATAGGCGTAGGCGGGAGTTGGTATTTGGAATTCAGTATCTAGAGACCATTTCAAAATTATTTAAGGTGAAATTCTATGAAGGCGACAGAGACGTATTCACTGCCATTAACGCCTACGGCCTACCCATACCCAAAATTCGTTCATACGCTCTATCGCCTTCATATGCGTGTGATAAATATTCCGAAAGAATATTTTTGAGATGGCTTCTAGTATATAGAATTTAGAATTTACTATTTGGAGAATTGGGTTACTCTCCTTACAAACGCTCACAGACATCTTCGACATGACGCATAAGCATACTGACATATCCCCATTCATTGTCATACCAGGCCATAACCTTAACCAGATTACCATCCACAACACGCGTCATATCAGTGTCCACGATGGAGGCGTGCCCATCTCCCAGAATATCGGTGGAGACCAACGGATCTTCGGTGACGGTTAACACGCCTTGCCACCGTTCCTGATTTGCCGCGTCCCGAAGAATATCATTCACTTCTTCGGCAGTTGTCTCACGTCCGGCCAGGAACGTGACGTCAATTATCGAACCGGACGGAACCGGAACCCGAACCGCGACACCGTCAAAAACACCATCAAACTGAGGCATGGTTCGTCCGACCGCTTTAGCCGCGCCGGTACTGGACGGAATAATATTTACCGCTCCCGCTCGACCGCGTCGAGTTTTCTTAGACGGTTGATCAATCAGGCTTTGACTTGAGGTATACCCATGGACCGTGGAAAGCATTGCCTTCTCTACGCCGACGGTCTCATCCAAGACAGCAACCACCGGATTGGTGGCGTTGGTCGTGCAGGAGGCATTTGAAGAAATGGTGCACGTGTCAAGGTCGGTTTCGTTGATGGCGGGCGTCACGTGCGTGGTGTTGTCCGCGGGGGCGGAAATAACCACGCGCTTGGCACCTGCGTCAACATGAGCTTGAGAAGCTTTTTTTGAAGTAAAAACTCCCGTACTCTCAATAACTATGTCCACGTCATACTCGGCCCATGGCAAGTTGGTCGGATCTTTTTCCGAAAAGAACGGAATTTTCTGATCGTTAACCACCAAATAGTTCCTCTCCCCTTCTGTCTTAACTTCTACATCGGGACGAATATGGTTATACACGGAATCATATTTCAATAGATATGCCAAGTTCTCAATATCTCCGAGGTCGTTAATGGCAACAATAGTTACATCATCCCGAGTTTCTTCGGAGAGAGCACGTTTAAAGAAGTTACGTCCGATACGTCCGAATCCGTTAATGGCAAGGCGTTTCATAAGATCAATTTGAGTTAGTTTTTGGTAGTATTACAGGCGCACACCTGTTCGTTGCATTCCGAGCATACTTGCGATGATTGTTTGCAAGCGCATTTGGTACAGCTACATGACATAGGAGGAGAGTATTATTTTATAAGAGCTCCAGTTTCCAGGAGGTTTAGGGTGTCCCGCCCTACTTTTTTAACGTTGCCCCAAGCATATCCTCGTTCCAGAAAAACTTCAGCCGAGAGAACGGGACGTTTATTTCGCCCATCAACAATATACACTCGCGATTCATCCGCCAACAGACTGCCGCTTCGGGGAAGAACGGGATCCCCTTTTTCAAATTGCGCCAGCTTCTCATCCGAGATTTGTACTGTATCATCCCAGCCGTACCGATTGAGGAAAATATCCGGATTAAAAAACGGTCGTTTCTTATCATTTTCTATGAGGAAAACTCCGGAACTTGATGGTGAATAGACTACAGAACCATTGGGTACGTAGTTGGGATTATCAAATTCCGCGCCGGTCGGATGCGCGTTAATAACATCCGAAGGGAGCGTTCGTACGTCTTCCCAATCATAGCCGGCATCCAAAAATACATCCGGACCTTTAATCGGTCGACGGGTTCCTTCTTCTATAACATATACACTTTGTTGATCCGCCACAAGCGAACCATCTCGCAACGGTAAGCGCTCACCGGTCGGGTACAGACTCAATTGTTCGGGATTGGTCACCACAATATTCTCCCATTTGTAATCATACGAGAGGAATACACTCGGGTGCGGAATCGGGCGCTTCTTGCCGTTTTCCAGCAGATACACTCCCGATTCCGGAGAGCGAATCAAAGTCCCGTCCGGATAACGCAACGTTTGTATCACCCCGGCAATGTCCAAACGATTATGTGACTTGTATGCGTTCAAAAGACTATATGCTCTTTGAGGAGATATATCCTCATATATCGCGTCCCAAACAGACAATACTCCCGCCGTCATAGCCGCCGATATGGATGTTCCTGTCTGATATTCCAACTGACTCTTATTATTCAAGGTAAGAATCTGTTCTCCCGGGGCAAGTACATCGACATGGGTACCGTAATTTGAAGAAGATGTACGACTTCCGCTCTTCCCGTGTCCTCCCACACCGATAATCCAATCTTCATCTTCTTCGTTGGATACCGGGGTTCTCTTATTACTATCCGTAATCTGAATACCACTGTTTCCCGCGGCTCCTACTACAATAACGTCCTTTTTGTGAGCTTTTTCTATTACACTGTTCAATTGATCGGAATATTGGGAAACCAAACTCAGATTTATAATATCCGCATTATTTTCAACCGCATAGTCAATTCCTTTAATCAGATTGGAAAGTTTTCCTCTTCCGTCTTCCTGTAAAACACGTACGGGCATTATTTCCACGGCGTTATTAATACCGGCAATTTTCGTGTTGTTATTGGTATGCGCCGCGATAACACTTGCCATTGCCGTGCCATGTCCGTTTTCATCAGCCGGCTCTGTGTCCGTATCGAGAAAATCTTTTCCCGGAGTTAATTTCCCGCTTAGTTCATCAATCTCATTTACCCCCGTATCTATCACGGCTACAGTAGTGGACGTATCAACTCGATCAATTTCCCGAAAAACATCGGTATACCCGATATCTATTCCGGGTTGTCCCTCCTCCCCAAGTATGGATTGCCCGCTATTTTTCAAGGACCACTGTTTATCAAATTGCGGATCGTTCGGTTGTGAAGACGCTATTTGAACAGTATGATTACGCTCTACCGAGATAACACATGGTCGGTTCCGTAATTCCCGTACACTTTTTGACGACGTCTCGGTAAGCACGATATGATCGGTAACCCGCTCAACATTCTCGTCAACGTGTTCGCTCGTCTGTACTATATTACAGTCAGGACTTTTTTCAATAAGATACTCCTGACCGCTCCCTCGGACTACGGAAGGAGACAGACCGACCAAAACAAAAACGGCAACAAAACTTATTAAATAATCAGTTTGAATGGGAAGATTCTTCGGTCTCTTCATCAAATGTACGCTTTACTTGGTGAATTTTATTTTCCACTTCCTGAAGTTTGGATTTACAGATTTTACTTAAGTGAACCCCGCGTTCAAACTTTTTAATTCCCTCTTCCAATCCTACCTCGCCACGTTCGAATTCCTTGGTTAGGGTTTCCAACTCCTCAAATGCTTTCGAAAATTGGGGGTCTTTTGTATTTTCTGCCATATACTCCGAGTATAGCACAGTTCTTGTAAGTATGCCAATAGGAAGTGGAAATTGATTGAGTTAAATATAAAAAAGAGGATAATCACACATTATCCTCTACAGAACTATACACATATATTACGCCGGGTTTGCTCTACTAAGAGACATTTTACGGAAGAGACTTTGATAAACAGAAATGTATCTTGTCTTCCGTAAGTTCAATATTCGAAAACCCTTGATCCAGATAAAAAACCAATTTTTCCCAATCATTCGGTGACAAAATCACGCTCAGATTTCGGTTCGGATAAAACTCGAGCATATAATCCATCACCTTGGAAATCAGAATTTTTTCGGGAGTGGCAGTTGTGGCAGTTTCTTGATCGGGCATACCATATAACGTCGAAATAACGACACTCTTTTCCGAAACATTGGGTTGTAAGCTAACAAACCCCAATGGTTGGGCAGAAGCATCGTAAGACCGTTTTAGCAAAAATGCCTCTTCAATGTCCAACCACGTTTCCAATAACTTGGTTATCTCATCTTGAGATGAATCCTCTAAAACGTAAGAAGCGATATCTTCCAATACCGGCTTATCATTTTTTGTTACTTGCAAAAGATCAAACATAAACTTAACCTCCAAAACAACGTCACACGTCAATGAAAAGAAAAAAGAGGCCGCCTCGAGGGGGAGAGACGACCTCTTTTCCGTGTGGGTACTTTATTAATATAAAGCATTGCCACGCTCCGTAGTATATACCAGTATAATCTTTATGTCAACACCCATGTCTTATAAAAACCGGAGCACATTATGTGTACTCCGGAGAATAATATTTACAGATTATTATTTAGCTTAGCAGACTTCCAACGAAACACGGTAGTCTTTTCCTTCCCTACTTCTCGGTATTCATTCCGAAACTCTTTTTCCGGAATTTTAACCGAGAATGTTCTGATATCAGAAATATTGGATAAATCCGTATAAGAACTTTTCGTATTCTGCGTCACTTCACTCCCTTCAGAGGTAATGGACTCA
>JAHEOE010000019.1 GCA_018609785.1 Minisyncoccota bacterium
TACTGTATAACGACACATCCTCCTTTAAAAAGAAGGAAACCACAGTAAGGTACACTCACTCTTATAGCGTACTCATAGCAACGCACAACCGTATATCTATCGTATCCGCATCGTATATCCAAGAATTCTCGGCTTCCGGCTTCTGTCTTCTAACTTCTCACTTCAGACTTCTCTTTCATAGATTCCGGATACCAAATTCTAAATACTAAATTCCATTCACCTGCTACTCGCTACTTACTACTGCTTCCACAACCGTATCCGCTACCGTATATCATCACCAAAAGTACAGAAAATTTCTTCCTCTTTGTGAAAAAACTCTATACTTAGACGGTGAACATACCTCTATACTCACCATTCACTCCGAATTCTCACGTTTTAACTCCCGTTTGGCACTTCCCAGCTCAATTGCTGTTTTTGCCCAACCGGGGCCATGGTCGTGTTCTCCTTCCGAACGTTCTCGAGCTTGCTCTTCGTTCAAACAGGTTAAAACACCAAATACCACCGGCACTTCGGTCCGTAAACTAACCTCGGTAAGTCCGTTGGTTACTGCGTTCGCCAAATAGTCAAAATGCGGAGTACTGCCTTGAATCAAGCACCCAATAGCAACAATTGCGTCTACATCGTAGTGATAAGCAAGGGTTTGTGTTTTCCACGACAACTCAAAGGATCCCGGCACCTCGGTACTCACAATCCGATCGTCAGTTACGTTATAGTCTTGCAATGTTTTTCCGGCACTATTTTCCAAATTTTTCGTAATCTCTCCGTTCCAACGGGCACGGACAAGACCGATACGTATGTGAGAGCCATCCAGTTCTGAAAATTGTGCGTACTTAGACATATATTAATGATTACCATTCTTCTTCTATGGTATATTCGTGAACTGCTTGTTCATATCCCCGTAAAGGTTCTCGTCTGGTATTACGCAGTGCGGAGTAATGCGGACGCGGCGCTTTCGTAGGAAACATATCCGAAGTAGCGGGGACTACAGTTACGGGCGATCCAAGCATATTCACAGTGGTTTGAGCAAGATCATACTTACTAATTCCCGTTTCTTCGGGTGTACCATTGGTCAGATGATAAATGCCATACTCCGCTTTTTCTTGGAGCATATGCAAAACCTCTTTCACCAAGTCTTTCGTATATGTTGGCTTCCCCATCTGGTCAGTCACCACTCGAAGTTGCTCTTCACCGCTCAACGCTTTTTGACGTATGCCGTAAACGAAATTCTTGCCGTGCTTGCCAAACAGCCATGATATCCGCACCAAATAATAATACGGATTTGTCTCCATTACATATTCTTCTCCGCGACGCTTACTCGCTCCGTACGTATTTATCGGATTCTCGGGCGTATCTTCTTCCGTATACCCCGCTTCTTTTTCTCCGTCAAACACAAAATCCGTGCTGAAATGAACAAGAATCGCATTCTCATCGCGCGATCCTTCAGCAATGTACTTGGGAGCATACGCGTTTAGAGCATATGCCTCTTCAACATTTGTCTCTGCGCCATCCACGTCGGTATACCCGGTCGCATTAATAACTACGTCAGGCGTGTACCGGTGAATTGTATTCAATACATCCTCTCGACGTCGAACATCAAGTTCATCTCTATCGAATTCGGTAACATCAAAACCCGATCGTTCAGAGAGGATATCCAAGAATTCATTTCCCAGCATACCGTGCGATCCGAGAAGTAAAATACGCATAAACTTTTATATTATGTTGTTTCGTGTTCAGTAAGACTAATGTTAGCAAGCTCATCCCTAAAAACCGCCAAAGCACCAACAATAGGCACGGCCAGCAAAACGCCGACAAAGCCTGCCAACTTTCCTCCGATAAGCAAAGCAAGTATAACAATTACGGGGTTCAAACCCGCGCTTTGACGTAGCAACAACGGGGTCAAAAAGAGTGTCTCTACTTGATATAATACAATATACCCCACAACCACCAGTATTGCCAAGTACGGTGACTGCCACCACGCAAAAAGAAACGCGGGGATAGCAGCCAAGATCGGCCCCAAAAAAGGAATAAGTTGCAAAATTCCCGCCAAGAACGCAAGCGCGGCAGGATTGGGAACCTGTAAAATATAGAGGGTGACGAACACCAAAAAACCGAGTATAAACGCTGTTCCCACGTGTCCGACAACCCACCGACCGATACGTTCGCGCGCTTGAGCCAAATACGTACGTACCATCGGCTGTTTTTTCCACGGGGCAAGACGTGCGATAATAGAATCAAATTCATATGGATCTATGGCTATAAAGAACGCCAAGACCAATGTCAAAATTCCTGACACAACTCCTCCCATAATACTTTTCGTCGTAGAAAGTATCGATTGACTTGCCGATGAAAGAGTATTCTGTACATCCAATTGAGAAAGAACGGCTTCCATATTCTCCTTCATTTGCGGAGATAGTATCTCCAAGACACTTTCAAAATATTGCGGTATTTCTACAAAGACATTCTCCATCTGAGTAACTAATAACGGAACAAATATAACTCCCACAGTGGCTAAAAGCGCTATTAAGACAAAGAACCAAAAAATAACCGCAGGGACACGAGGGATACCATATTGCCCAAGCCAATTCGCTCCAAGCCCTATCGCCGCGGCTAGAATAAAGGCCGCACAAACCATAAACAAAATACGTTGCAAATAGAGAATGGCAATCAAAGCCACACCGACACCAATAATCTGGATAATGGTTTTCGTGGATATGGTATAGGTTTTCCGTTCCATTAAGAGTGTCTACAGCTTAGTTTTGTCGGGGTCTGTCCTGAAGCGTAACTTCTTTGTTAACCTCTTCTCCATTCTGAATAACAGTTAGGTTAACCGTATCCCCTACCTCCAAATCTTCAATAACTTCCGCAAGCGGATTTTCTTGAGTAATTTTCGTGTCGTTCACCTGGGTAATAATGTCGCCGGTAGACAGACCCGCCTCATCAGCCGGACTGCCGGGCAAAACCGCCCCGGTTCCGCCATCAAAGAGAATCAAAGCACCGCTGTCTCTATCCAAATTATTAGCTTCTTTTACGGTTTCATTGATCATAACATACCGAACACCCAAAAACGGCACGCGAATCTCCCCATACTTATTGAAATCCTCGATCATTTCGACCACCTCATCAGAGGGAATGGCAAATCCGACATTCTGAGCTTCTTGAGCAACCGCTACATTAACACCAATCACTTTGCCATTTATGTCAAGCAACGGACCGCCCGAATTCCCCGGATTAATAGCCGCGTCAGTCTGAATAAGTCCCGAAAGACGTTGTACATTACGTAATCGTCCTCCGGCCGTAATATCTCTGTTCAACCCGGACACAATCCCCTTACTTACCGTATTCTGAAACTCGCCGAGAGCGTTGCCGATCGCAATCGACGTCTGACCGACATCCAAAGACTTTGACTGCGCAAAATCTAACTTTTTCAGACCGGAACGTTCAACATCCAACAATGCCAAATCCGTTGCCGGATGTAAGGCTTCAACAGTGGCATCCGATCTTCTTCCGTTATTGAAAAGCACGGTATATTCCGCATCTTGATTGACAACATGTTTATTGGTAACAATCAGCCCATCGCTCGACACAACAAACCCTGTCCCTCCGCCAATCTGCTGTTGTTCACCTTGTTGAGGTCGAAAGTTTCCAAAGAACGGGTCCGAAATTTTAGGCAAATCTTTTTTGACGATAACACTTACCACCGCGGGATTGGACTGTTCGACCACCGAAGTAACCGCGGAATCTTCATTGGAAAGAGAAACATTCTCGGTTGTAATATTTTGACGTTCCGCGCCCCCTTGTTCCGCAAAATACACATATCCCAATCCTCCACTAAAAAATCCGCCGAGAACAGCAAGTATGAGACTTAAGAGAAGCGTATTTCGGGTAACTTTTTCCGTCATATATATATTTATTTGTAGTACCTGTTCGCATTATATACATTCACACAAAGAAACACAAGCAGGTCTGAAGATGCTACCTCAAGAGAAAGAGTTTCAAGGCCATCTAAACATCGATCTCCTTTCCCTTCGGGCCTTTCCTCCTTAGAAAGGAGGAAAACAACTTGTGTCCTCCTCTTTTTAAAGAGGAGTGTGTCCGTAAGGACGGAGGAGTTGCGTTAAAAACTGCTCATGTCATCAAATCCTCACTTTCCCTCGAAGTTTGGACGGGCACCTAAAAACCTCCGGTTTTTACGGAACTCTAACGAGTTCCTATTTCCCAAGGACTGCCATTTCGACGAATCCTCACTTTCCCTCGAAGCTTGGACGGGCACTTAAAAAACATGCGATGTTTTTTACGGCTTTCTGTCGAAAGCCTATTTTCACAGGACTGCCGTGTCGACGAAGTTCCCTTTAAAAAGGAGGAAAACACAGCAAGATACATACACATGAGAATATCTCTTTAGCAAAATTCAACCGTATATCCACTGTATATCTACCATGTCCGCAACAGTATATCTCTTCTTCCGACTTCAGGCTTCTGACTTCTAAATTCCGGCTTCTCACTTCCGGCTTCTCTGTCATAAATTCCGGATACCAAATTCCAGTCACTTGCTACCTGCTACTTACTACTTACTACTGTTGGTACAACCGTATACCAACCGCCACCGCCACCGTATATCATACCCACAGGACAAATGACAGATTACGACAATTTGCGTACAGCCCCGCCCATACGCTATACTAATTACATATTACAATCCACTAAATACTGATTATGGCAGAGAAACTTCGCAACAATGTTCTCGGAGTGATTCTTGATGAGGAAGATAACGTCCTTATTGTATCGCGCGCAAATGACCCTTTGCATTGGCAATTTCCCCAAGGAGGAGTCCATGACAACGAATCAGAAGAGACGGCAATCATTCGTGAACTCAAAGAAGAGTTAGGTACTTCCGACTTTAGTATCCTTACTACATGCCCGGAAAAACATTCCTATCGCTGGGCGGAGAACCTTATTCGAGACGAGCACGTGGGACAAGAACAAACAATCTTCATCTTACGCTTCACCGGGAACTCAAAAGATATCGCTCTTGATCAACGCGAACTCGGAGGATTTTTATGGGTTAATCCTTCTCAAGTACCCATTTTCTTACACGAGTATCGTCAACCTGTCTGGGACATAGCTTACAAATATCTTCCTAATCAAACATAACTATGCGTCAGTCTCAACTGTTCTCCAAAACACGTAAAGATGTCAGTGCCGAAGAACAAGCTAACAATGCTCGTCTCCTTCTGCGAGCGGGATTTGTGGATCGTACAATGGCCGGTGTATATACAATCCTTCCGTTGGGACTTCGCGTTCGGAACAAACTTGAAGCTGTTATTCGAGAGGAAATGGCTTCAATAGAGGCCGAGGAATTGGAAATGCCGGCTCTTACCCCCAAACATGTTTGGGAGACCACCGGTCGTTGGGAAGAAATGGACGATTTATACCGATTCACCAGCTTCTATACACAGATGGAGTTGGCTCTCGGTCCCACGCATGAAGAAATTATCACACCGCTTGCCAAGCAATACATCACTTCATACCGAGATCTACCTCGTTACGTTTATCAGATTCAGGATAAATATCGCGACGAGAAACGTGCAAAATCCGGACTTTTACGCGGACGAGAGTTTTCCATGAAAGACCTATACTCGTTTCACACTTCCGAAGAAGACCTCGACCGCTATTACGAACGGGTCAAAGAAGCATACTATCGGGTTTATAAACGATTAAATCTTGAGAGCGTTACGTATCTTACGTATGCTCCCGGAGGTACCTTTTCCAAGTTTTCCCATGAATTTCAAATTATCAACGAAGTCGGAGAAGACACCATTTATACGTGTCCGCATCATCAGGTGGCAATCAACGCCGAAATCATCGATATCCAGCCCAGCTGTCCTCAATGCGGAGAAACTAACCTTACCGAACAAAACGCAATTGAAGTTGGTAATATTTTTAAACTCAAAACCAAATTCTCCAAAGATTTCAATCTCACATTCACTGATGAAAACGGAAATACCAATCCGGTTATGATGGGATGTTTCGGAATCGGAGTAACACGACTGCTTGCCGCAATAGTGGAAACATTTTCAGATGGAGAAGACTCCATGTATTGGCCTCAAGAAATCGCTCCGTTTCATGTTCATCTCCTCCACCTCTCCAACGATGAATCATCCCAAGAACAGGCGGAATCCGTATATTCTCAACTTCAAAACCATGGTATCGAAATACTCTTCGATAATCGCAAAGAAAGCCCGGGCAAAAAATTCACCGACGCGGATCTTCTGGGAATTCCCAATCGTCTGATCATCAGCCCCAAAAGTCTGGAGAACGGCGGGTTTGAACTAAATGGGGAAATCCATACTGATATCAACGAAATTGTCACCACCCTTACAAAACCAGTCGTGTCCTCCTCTTTTTAAAGATCACATATTCGTACGAGCATCCTTTAAACATCGACACGGCAGTCCCCACGAAAATAGGCTTTCGCAAGAAAGCCGTAAAAAACATGCCGGTGTTTTTTAAGTGCCTGTCCAAACGTCGATAAAGAGTGAGGTGCCCCGACAGGGGCGGAGGAGTTGCGTTAAAAACTGCTCATGTCACCAAATACTCCTTTTTTAAAAAACCACAGCTATGTTGCTCATTTTGTCCGATATACGAAATACGAACTCCAAACTACGACTCAAACAACCGTATATCAACCGTACCCGCTACTGTATATCGCGCCGCAATACGCATGTATCTATCGTATATCACTATCTACTTGACACCTACTAGCTGCTACGTGCCATGTTTCTTAATACATCTCGTCCCGTTTCTCACGCATAAAGCCGACCCAATCTTCCGCAACACTCAAGATATTCTTGAACGGCGCCTCAATTATATAGTCCATAATAAAGATAAAAATATTCCACCGATCAAATTCGGATGTAACAATCTTCCCCGCGCGCACCAACGGAAAAGAAAACAGATCAAAGAGAAATCCAACAAACGTCGACCGTTTTTCAAGGACCAATAACTGACGTGTATTTGCTGTAATGCGAAATCCAAAGAAACTAACAAGAGACAAAAAGACAAGAAATGTAAGTAACGTAATAACGGGAAATCCCACACTAAGTAAGCCCCAAATCAACAGACCGAATATCACGACATACAACATTCCGGTAAAGAGTTGGAAAAAGAAGGTGAGACGAGGATTATATGTTTTACGAATAAGAATATTATGCTTTTCTATGTCCGCATCAATCACCTCTCTCAAATGCTCGGCAAGCACCTGAGTATTCCGTTCATCGGGAAACCGAATGCTTTGTCCGATAAGAAACAGAAGAACCGGTGGGACACCAAGATTAATGGCGAATACAAGCCATGTTGAATCAACCACCAACACTTCCAAAGTCAATGCCACCAATGTACGAAGAACAACCACGAAAAAAATTGTCCGCCACATAGACCTTCTCAGGCTTTTTTTAGCGTACGTCGTTCTTCGCTCGACAGATGTGGTCACCTCTTGATTAAGCGTGTCATCTCCGGCACTCAGTTTGAGACGCGCCTCTCCTTTATCTTCACACCGTTCCAAAATATCTCGAAGTACGGTAAATATGGATGATTTTTTTTTCAGATACGGCAGTAATCGGCTCCCAAACGGATGTTCCAACTGAGCATCAAACGCCTTCTTAATATCCACAATATCATGAGCAACATTATCAATACCCTCTCCACCCTCAAAAAATTCCGGATAAAACTGTCGTACCAGTTCCAAATTGATTGCTCCAAAGTCAGATCCGGCCAAAGCACGCATCACAACAATACGAAGTTGTAATTGCTTCTCTCCTTCCGTAAGGTCTTGAAAATCGGAATCCTCCACAACAATACGATCTTTGAGAGAACGAAACATATACGTAAACATTGCTCGATCCCGATGGGCCTCCAACGGGAACAGATACTCTTCAAGCTCGGAAGCTAAGATTTCCAAAAGCCAAGGAACATATTCCTGTCGCTCACCCGGAGGAAAATTAGCTTGATGGATAACCTCCAAATATCTCTCAATAATGTCAGCAACCTCATCAATTTCTTCTTTTGCGATATATTCATTGGGAAGATACTTTCCCCAAATCAATTCTTTCAATAAAGAATGCGCGATTTTATCCGTATCTTGCGTAAAGGTTACCAACCGCTGAACAATCCGAAAGATACCCGCCCGCAAAAGAAACTTTTCATCTCGAGATTGACTCTGAGTAATACTCTCCCGCAGTTTTTCATACATGAACGGTACATTTCCCAGAGCATTGTTCAACCGAATTTTGGGAACATCTTCATCTTGCCGTCGCCGAGTAACGACCGGAACCTGATAAAACGTTTTCAAAAGATCTTCAAGGGGTTGCGTAAATGTAACCATGGAAATTCTTAGGACAGTACTTCCGAAGACTCCATTATCTTCTGATACAGTGTATTAGCAAACTCAGGGTCTTCCTTAACCGCCTGACGAGCGGCCTCATTTCCTTGACCGACATTTTCATCACCATACTTGATATAAGCACCTTTCTTTTGCAAAATTCCCGCCTTCACCGCTAAATTAATAAGATCGGCCTCATAAGAAACCCCCTCATTATACATAATGTCAAACTCGGCCGTCTGGAACGGCGGAGCGACCTTGTTTTTGACAACTTTCGCTCGAGTACGACTTCCGATAACTTCTTCGCCTTTTTTCACTTGAGCTATACGTTTAATTTCAATACGTACGGAAGCATAGAATTTAAGCGACTTTCCACCCGGAGTATCCACCGGACTGCCATACCCCATAGTACCAATTTTCATACGTGTTTGGTTGGTAAAAATAATGGTCGTACGCGCTTTCGCGGTAATGGCCGTTAATTTTCGGAGCGCCTGAGACATCAGTCGTGCTTGCAAAGCTACCTGCTGGTCTCCCATCTCGCCTTCAATCTCGGCTTTGGGCACCAACGCGGCTACGGAGTCAATAACCACCAAGTCCAAATTCCCCGTACGTACCAAAGTCTCTACAATATTAAGCGCTTCTTCTCCGGTGTTGGGCTGAGAAATCAACAGATCACTGGTATTTACCCCCAACTTTTGAGCGTACGAGGGGTCCAGTCCGTGTTCGGTATCCACAAAAGCGACAGCTCCGCCATTTGCCTGATCACGAGCGGCAATCTGTAAAGCAATGGTCGTTTTTCCACTGGATTCCGGTCCGTAAAGCTCAACAATTCGTCCGCGAGGAACACCACCTACACCCAACGCATAATCCAATGAAATGGACCCCGTCGGCGTTGCTTCTACGTTGACATTACGAATATCTCCCAACTTCATGACCGATTCTTTGCCAAACTTGCCTTGCACTTCTTCCATCGCTTTCTGCAATCGCTCGGAACTTTGCCCTTCTTTACTAACTATATCTTCTTCATTCTCGGCACCGGTCTGCCCCTCTTCTTCTTGTCCTTCCGTTACCTGGTTTTTATCCTCCTCGGATTGCTCTTTAGATACGGATGATTTCTTCTTTGCCATACAATATAGATACTTACCTAAAATTCACAGTACCACATACAAATCAGACACGCAATCTTAAAAAGGAGGAGTCCACGGATTGCTTGAAGTCGGATTGGTCGGTTGTGATTGTCCCCCATCTTCCCCGACATACAATATCGGATATCCCGAACCACAGGGCACACAAAACAATCCCGTCAAGCAAGGCTGTTTAGGCTCTACAGCCATTCCAATCGTCTCTTCAAAAGTAGGGATCAAGGGAACGTCATCTATATATTTATGCGTATACGGTCCGAACAGAAACGTTTCACTTCCTCCCGGCCATCGAAAACTGCTTGGGGAATCAACTCTTACCAAAGTCTCTCCCGTACACGTACATGTACAAACGGGAGTCATTGTTCCCCCAAACGGAACACGAGGTGAAAAAACATCATTGGATTGAGCATGTACCGATTGTGATTGGTAAGTATCATCAATACCGTTATTCAGAAGAATAATTCCACTTACTCCGGCAGCGCCTATAATAATCCATATTCCTATCTGTATAGATTTCCGTACCATATTTCACTTTTCTACAGTTATTGATTGCGTCCGAACAACAGAAGGAGAAATAATCCCTTGAGACTCCACTCGAACTGCATAACTTCCCGGATCTATGCCCGAAGGTATTTTCCAAGATAAGAGTTGACCATTATGATTACCGGAAGAGATATTGCGTACCACCTTTCCCTTTCGCAAAAGATCTATATTCAACTTCACAATGTCCGGTGAACTCTTCCACGCTATAATAATATCTTCACCCGGGGTTACCGGTTCTTCATTATCTGAATTAGGCCACACAAATGACAGATTCGTTTTTTCATTCGGCTTCATCAGAACGACTGTTTCACTCTTTGCCAACACTTCCCCTTCCGCATCTTGTAACATAAAGATATATGTCCCCTGTCTCCGTATTTTGCCATCTAACGGCGGAACCTCCCAAGACCACTCTCTTTGCTTTGCTTTTACCGTATCTAAAACATACTGCGGAGCATTTCCATCTACAAAGGCCCGACATGAAGCGTCCTCACCACAAAA
>JAHEOE010000020.1 GCA_018609785.1 Minisyncoccota bacterium
GATAACATAACACCCAAGTCAACGCAATCCAACAAAATCACCCGACCAATATCCCCGCGTATGTGCGCGTGTGCGCCCGAATTTTGGAGTTATCCCCCCTGGGGGGTTTTCTGAGCGACTTTTTAATCGCCCCACCCCCTCGTGTTATATACCCGTTCCATCTTGTCACTGCAAAGCTCACAGTTGCGTTTACTCGTCAAAGAAAACATGGTAGGTTGAAGAAAAGGGCTACTCATGAATATTATATGACGCGTAATGAAGCGGAAAAGGTTGGACACGCGACGCAGAAGCGAAGAATATTCCGACGAAATGTAAGGTTCGTACTCTATTTATACAATATAGCTTGGTCATATTCCAAATACTCTCAGATGTGGGATCTGGCCGAAATCAATCTGTCCGCTTTTTTGGTCTATATAGAGGATCACGGGCTGTTGGATATGAATCTGCCGAAAGGGCAAGTTGATGATATCAACGGAGCCATCCGGAGAATGAAGGAAATATATAAGAATCCTTCAAACGATACGAGAAGAGAGATGAAGGTTCAACTCGAACGGATCAAAAAGCGGAGCCGGAAGTCGATCTCACAAGAGTTAAAAGAAACCGTTTTATGGCTAACGTTAAGAAGTCAGAAGTCGTGGAACCAAACTCGTTCTTATTTGCCCAGTATATTATGCAGGGCTATTCTACAGCTGATGCCTACCTAAAAATAAAACCGCACGTAAAGAGGCAGACGGCGCGTAACGGAGGAAAGCGGATGTTGGATGATCCGGATGTACAAGACTATCTGGCCCGCTATCAGAAACAGATGGCGGATGCCACTCAAATGACGCAAGAATATTTGGCCTCCAAACTGATGGAGGTAATAGAAGATAATGAGGCCGAGCAAACACGCGATCGGTTGGAAGCTATTAAGTTGGGAGCGAAAATCATGGGACACGAAAAGCCGGCATTGGACAAAGGAAAGCCGAAGGAAGCAAACCAACCCAAGGTCAACGTATATATCAAGTCCGGATACGGCGGTAAAGGAGAAAAGGAGAATGCGGAGGTCGTACAGCAACCGGCCAATACCGAGGAAGCCAATTCCGAGGGACCTGAGGAGTTGCCGGAATAACTGATATAATGTAGCAAGGTGATACAAAGATATGCCCCAATCCGTAAATGTAGAGTTACCCTATAAGTTCGAACTTCGCGATTATCAACAGGGGTTTTGGGACGCGATGACGGAACAGGAATATAAACGTGCCGTTTTGGTATGGCACCGGCGCGCGGGAAAAGACCGGGTCGCCTTTAACTATCTGTTAATGCAAGCCGTACTCAAAAAGGGTACGTACTTTTTGATGTATCCCACGTATCAACAGGCCCGGAAAGCGGTGTGGGAAGGTATCGGCGATGATCAGATGAGTTATTTGGATCATATCCCTCCGGAACTTTTGGCGCGGAAAAACAATCAACAGATGCTTATCGAACTGACGAACGGGTCAATTATTCGACTGTTGGGAACGGACCGTTTTGATAATAATGTAGGAACCAACCCGCAAGGAGTTGTTTTATCGGAATATTCCATTCAAGATCCGCAAGCCTGGAATCTTATACGCCCCATTCTCAAGGTAAACAAAGGATGGGCGGTCTTTATTTACACCCCGCGGGGCATGAACCATGGCTACGAACTTTACCGTACCGCACAACAGAATCCGGACAAATACTTTTGTCAGAAATTGACGGTTGATGATACGGGCGTACTTACTCCGGAAGACATTGAGGAAGAGCGTAATGAGGGAATGAGCGACGAGCTTATCAACCAGGAGTACTATTGCGACTTCTTAAGTGCGATGCCCGGAGCTATTTTTGCAAAATACGTGGACGAGGCGGCGCAAAGAGGTCGTATCACTTCAGTTCCGTACGAACCGCAGTATCCGGTGTATACGGTATGGGATATCGGTGTACAGGACAAAATGGCGGTTTTATTTTTCCAACTGGTCGGAAAAGAGATACGCATTATCGAAAGTATATCTCGAAGCGGAAGCAGTATGCGCGAGATTATCGGAGAACTAAAAAATGAACGTGATTATATTTATGAAGCACATTATCTCCCTCACGATGCGAAACAGAGAGAAGCAACAACGGGAATGAACCGCTTTGAATTTGCCGAGCGGGAAGGACTTAAGAATGTGAAACAGGTACCGCACGTGGAACGATCGGTAGGTATCGACTTCGTCGCCGGATTGCTTCGCAAAGCATATATTGATAAGTACAACTGTACGGATGCCATCCAAGCATGGCGTAACTACCACCGCGAGTGGGATGATAAAAAGCAGATGTATAAGGATGAACCGGTACACGATTGGTCTTCGCATTACTCGGACGCGTTACGGTACTTGGCTGTATTAATGCAACCGAGTATCACGGCCGGTGTAAACGAACCGTACACCGAAGAGGAACTTGATCGTATGTTGAACAGCGAGCATGCCATGCAGAACAAAAAGGTTCGCAAACAGTGGGAGAAGAGATTGAGGAGGTTACAAAGAGGTAGTTCCATTTAATATAATGGGAGAAGAGTAATAACGTTATATGCCATACAAGAAAAAATCTGCCATGAAATCCAAATCCGGAACCGGATCAAAGTCCAAAAAGAAAAACGGATACTCCGCCGGATCGAAGAAAAAAATGAAGGCAGAGGGTAAGTACCATGTCGAAAAGAACAAAGGCGGAAATTACACCGTCCACGGACCGAAAGGAAAAGTGAGGGGAGAGTATGATTCAAAAAACAAAGCGTATAAGAAAGAGGAAAAAGCGGAAAAGAAAACAAAGAAAAGCTCCTCCGGAAAGAAAAAGAAGAGCTAAGGTGGTTGACGTGTGGCGTTATGTATGGTACAGACATAGCATACCAATGTAATGTATGACGTATGGAGACGATAAAGTCGATACTCAAGGCAATAGGATGGGCGTTTGCCATTCTTGTGATAATTATTTTCATGAATGCGATAACCGAAGCGGTGGCCTTGCTTATAGCGGGTTAGAAGACGGGAATTGGATTAAAGCATATATAAAAGCAAAGTATGGCAAAGAGTGAAACGCATTCGGTTAAAAAAAGCGCGCACAGAAAGTCACGGAGAGCATCCGGAAATCCCATGTTTATTACCAAAAAGGAACGGCAAGACATCAAGGATGAACTACGCGGGATGAATAACAAACAGTTGTTGGATGACTATATCGAAACTACGAGAGAAGTATTTAACGAGAAAAGCGACAACGACGGATACAGAAGTTATATCCGCGCCCGGAAAAAAGACGGGATGGTTATACTGACGAACCGTCTGGAAGCAAGTATGGATCAACCGACGGCAATGAGAATAAAGTCGATGTTTGATGAAGTGGTGTATATATGTGTGGACGAAGAGAATGAGAAAATAGAGGGCTGTGAAGATCTTTTGCGAACTACACAAAATTTCATGCTTAAGAACTTAATCGAAGGTAATGTCGAGTAGGAAAAAAGGGTATTACCGTCCGCCGCCGCCATTTTGGGTAACTACCATAGCTGAAATCGAAGAGAAAAAGAGGGAGAGGGCGGAAATAGAGGAAAAACGGAAAGAGAAAGAAAGATGGAAAGCCGAGCGAAAGAGACAGAAAAGGCTCAAACATGAGTTAAAAAAGAAGCAGAGAAAACGACAGCGAAAGAGAGAGAACATAAATATCGGAATATCAATTTTGGACAAACGGATTCTCTGCACGAAAGACCTGCTCATAGAGTGCGGTATTAAAAACAAAGAGCGCGTATACGTGGATGTTGAAGTCGAGCCGGAGAAAGAACTGCTGGCGTTGACGTTCTACGAACATTCCAATCCGTGGTATTACTCCTTCAAACCTAAAGTGGATAACTTTATCAATTATCCGATCCATATCTTGTGTGAGATATTTCCCCACCGAGAGTTGCGGGGGAAGTATGCTCCGATAAAGAAGGAAGGAAGGCGATACGAATTTGATTTGAAGCAGAGACACGTTCTTTCCGTGGACAAAAAGAAAGAACGGCAGTATCCGGAGGAACCGAACTACACATATGTATAAGATTTGCAAAATGTTGACGTAGGTGGTATAATATAATTGATACCCCACTGAGGTATCTGGAGAGCCCCTCATCCCTCCGATAACAAAGGGAGGGATCTAACGGGATGGCAGAGCGGCAATGCGCCGGTCTCCAAAACCGGTCAACGAAGGTTCAAATCCTTCTCCCGTTGCATTTCTACTAATGTAGATTTGATTAGGTTATAACAGAAGAGCCGGAGCCGGTACCGGGGTAAAAAACGGGGGCAGATGCGAGGAACAAGAAGTCTCGAAAAAAGTGCCGCTTGGCGGGGCTTCCTTGTTCCTCAAGGAAGTCTGCCCAAGCGGCGTTTTTGATTAAAAAGCGCGATTACTAACCAAAAGGGTATGGCTGAAAACTCCGGTTACCAATCCATGTATCTCTCTTCTTTGGGTGATTGGCTCGATGCGGTCCGAAAATCCGGTGTTCCTTATTGTGAGGGGGAAAAGATAAGCGAACCTACGGTAGAAGATCTTATGTCCGCTATGGACATGAATCCTACGGAGGGAGCTATACAGACACAACGAGATATTTATAACAGCGAAGAGGTAGGATATATGTGGAGATGGGATGTTTGCGCTCCGGAAAAGTGGAAAAACGCGAGAGGGTTGAATAAGGATTTGAGCCACGAAGATATTTGGCGAGTCAGCGTGGACGATCCGCGCCTGATAGACATTCTTCATACGGCTTGGCCGAGTAAGACCCTTCCGGTTTGGAAGCGTCCCATCATTGCGGCGATGAAGACGGAAGACGGATATCCGATCGAACTTCGCGTGTTTGTGGAAGACTTCCGGGTGGTCGGAATTTCCAATTATTATCCGCAAACGTCGTTGTATCCACCCACTGATTTTGTTAAACGTGTCGTAATGGATGCCTATATCTACGCCAATAATATTATAGAAGCATTACCTGATCTTTTTGAGTGGGATGGAGAAGTAAGCGATA
>JAHEOE010000021.1 GCA_018609785.1 Minisyncoccota bacterium
CTGATCACTAAACACGTACCAGCTAAGGAATGTGAGCAGGCCGGCGCCAAGAGCAAGAATCGTGAGCCAGAAGGCTGCTTTATCAGCGAATTTTTGAGTTTGTGAGGCGTTGGTTTGTGCTTCTTTGACTAAATGCATGACATGGGAGAGATATGTGTTCTCACCTGTCTCTTGGACGGTAACGGTGAGTACACCTTCCCCGTTTACGGATCCACCAATGACCTGGTCTCCTTGATGTTTGGATACGGGCGTAGATTCGCCCGTGAGCATGGATTCATCAAGCATACTTTCTCCTTCGGTGATGACTCCGTCCGCGGGGATACGTTCTCCGGCTTTAATGCGGATTGTGTCTCCTTTTTTTAGTTCGGAAACGGGAATATCTATCAGAGCGTCTCCATCGACTTTGTGTGCTGTAGAGGGCATGAGTTCGGTTAGTTTCTCCAGCGCGCGCGACGCACCGATAATGCTTTTCATTTCCAGCCAATGACCGAGGAGCATGACATCAATCAGCGTTGCCACTTCCCAAAACAGCGGCGAGCCCGAGAATCCCAAAAATACGGCTAAGCTATACCCATAGGCCACGGTTATGGCAACCCCTACCAACGTCATCATACCCGGTTGTCGTTGGGAAAGTTCGGAGTACAGGCCTGATAAAAACGGCCAGCCGCCGTAGAAGAAAATCGCGGTGGCAAAAAGAGTTTGGATCGTCAGACTGCCGGGGAAGCCAATCGGATCGAGATTCAGCAGTTCGAAAAACGGACGAGAGAGAAGCAAAACAGGGACGGTAAGTCCCAACGAAATGAAGAATTTGCGTTTGAATGATTGGGCCATCTGTCGATGATGATCAATATGATCCAGCATATACGGTGTAGCTTACATCTTCTTTGCATTATATCAGGTATGCCAAATGATTTGGATATATGGGAGAGATCACGGTATAGTAAATGCAATGATTGAAAACACAATATGCTGTATCTTGTATCCGGTATTATCAGTTTAGGTATTTTGGTGGGGCTTTCTGTTTTAGTGTTACGTCATGGAAAGCGCCGGGATAATGCTCAAGTGGTTTTGTTGCCCTTGGGGGGAATGATTGTGTGGATAGGTTTGAACCTTCTTTTTTGGGAGGAAGTGAGTTTTTTTTCAGAGAGGAGGTTTTTGATTTCCCGTCTTACGGATCTTGTCGGTTTGGGAGTTGGTATGGGGGTGGTAATATTTATGTATTATTTTCCGTATGTCAAAGCACATGCTCGCACAGTATTATATGTGTTGGGCGGGCTCTTTCTTATGGCGGTGTTTGTTATTGCGGCTATATCAACTATATTTCCGTTACATGTCATCGAAAGGATTCTCCCGTATTGGAGCGAATTTATTCTGCCGGGAGTTTTATTTGTATGGAGTTTGCTGATTGTAAAACGAACAATCGGGCATTTGGAAGCGGATACCGAGCAACGTCGGTTTATGATTATTGGGTGGGGAATTATTCTTGCCACAGTTTGGGTGCTGGTAACACAGGTAGGTTCTTTGGTCTCTGAGGAGAATGGTTTGGAGAGATATGGGCCGTTGGGCAGTGTTTTATTAGCCATTTTGATGATTTATGCCATTTTGGGGTATCGACTTTTTGCCATTCGGTTACTGACTGCCGAACTGTTATTGGGCGGTATTGGAGTTGTATTATTGATTTTGATTTTGAACGGAGTTTCTGTTGTGAACGTGACCATTAACATTGTCACGTTTGTAATTTATGTTGTAGTGGCGTATTTTCTGTATAAAGAATTGGTTGCTCGGTATGAGAAGGAACAGGAGTTAGCACATACCAATCAAGAGTTACAGCGTATTATCGATACGAAAGATGACTTTTTGCGCATGGTTTCTCACCAATTGCGTACGCCGATGACCTCGTTGTCAGGATTTCTTTCCATGCTTGTCGATAAAGGAAATGAGACATATGAACTTAATGAAGAGGCTCGCGCAAAGCTCGTGCGTGTTTATATCAATACGCAAAAACTTAGCACATTGGTGAACGACATTCTCTTTACAAATGCCTTAAATGCGGATAAATTTGGGATAAACGTACGGGAAATGAATATGAAAGAAATCGTGGAGGGGGTTTTGGAAAATCGGCGATATGTATGGGAGTTTTTTGAAATGAAGATGGATAAACGAGTACAAGGTAGTGATTTTGCTATACAAGGTGATCCCATGAAAATTAAGGAGGTAGTGAACACTTTGGTTGATAACGCAATTTATTACGGAGATACGCAGATTGAAATAGCACTTCGAGAAAATGTAAAAGAGGTCCGGTTTAGTGTGAAAGATGATGGGATTGGTATTTCTTCTGAAGAGGAAAACCATGTTTGGGAACGCTTTAAACGGTCCGAAGAGGCGAAGCGTCGAAACCCGAACAGTTCCGGTCTGGCGTTATATTTGGCTCATGAGACCGTGAAGCGACATGGCGGTTCGTTGGAGTTTGAGAGTGACGGACGCGGTCACGGAACGGTCTTTCATCTTTCTCTTCCCAAATCGGGACCAAAGGCGTCAAACGAACAAAGTAACGAATAAGTATATGGTAACTCCCTGGAAAGAAATTTCTCGAGAGCAGTTAGTTAATGGGTATGGTCGAGCAATTGATCGAGTAATATTTGAATTACCGAACGGTGTTCGGAAAGAATTTTATATCAAGCGGGAAGGGACACCGGTGGTTACTCTGGCGTTAACTCCTGAAAGACATGCCGTTCTTGTGAATCAGTTTCGGCCCGGTCCGAAAGAAACACTTCATGAACTGCCCGGCGGCGGAATAGACGGAGAAGAATCTCCGCAAGAAGCGGCTCTTCGGGAATTGGAAGAAGAAACCGGGTATCGCGGACATATCAAACCTTTGGGAACAATTTATGAATGCGGATATGCCGAAAAATGGCGGTATTGTTTTGTCGCCACGGACTGTGTCGAAGTCAGTGAGCAGTCGTTTGACCGTCATGAATTTATTGAACGAGAAGTTGCGTCATTGGATACGCTTCGTTCGTATATGCGCAACGGACAGTTGACGGATGTGGCCCCGGCGTATTTGGGCTTGGATTATTTGGGGTTGTTGTAGAAGAAGTAGTAAGTAGTATGTAGCAGGTAGCAAGTTATTAGAATCTTATGAAAGAGAAGCCAGAAGTGAGAAGCCGGAAGCCAGGGGAATCTGGATATACAGTAGCGGGTACGGTGGATATACGGTTGTTTGAAGCGTATATTGTAGGTTGTATTTCGTATCTCGGGAGGACACAACCGGTAGATACGTTGAAATTGAAGTGTTTTTTGAAAAAACAGAGACTATCGTTCTTCTTTGAGAATCCGACGCGTTTCGTCTTTGTAGAGTTCCACATTGGGTTGGTTGAAGGCGTTGACGTTCATAAAGTGCCCGAGGAACATCATTTCGATCATTTTGAATTGTAAAAATTCGCCCAGATGGTACGGGGTTATGTCTTCC
>JAHEOE010000022.1 GCA_018609785.1 Minisyncoccota bacterium
GAGTTTGTTAGTCAAAAAAGAAAATGGTTCTTTATACTACTTGTCTTGATGGCGTTTTTGTGGAGTGTGATAAAGTTTGGCGGAGTAATGGTGCCCGGATTACTTCCTTTGGGAGTTTATGTTGTACGACTGTTTCCTTTAGTATTTAGTGTTGGGGTATTATTTGTAATTATTTATAGTGGTATAAAATATGGCAAGCCTTTTTATGGAATACCAAGAAGAGAAGTTTTTTTGGTAATATTGTTGTTAGGTCTTTTACCCTTCTATATCTGGACTGGCTTGGATTCAACGCCCGAACCTTTGCAAAGTGAAATTGCTTTGATGCTCATGGAAGGGGCTGGATATGGTATGTATGCAATATTTATTGGCTTTTTCTTTAGTCTATTTATGGAAATGATACAAACTACGTATCACAGTTCAGATCGGAAGTGAATATGTTTGTGTTACGTCTCATGTTGCGTAAGTGTCGGCTTGGGGATTTCCAGCATTTAGAGAAGAATATATTCCGTATGTGTATTTCAGTATTGAGCTTGGAGTGCTCGTATTCTTGGAATTAAGTGTTATAGCCTCGTGGATTTCTCAGAAGAAATTGAAGGCAAGTCAAGACGTGTAGAACGCATCTCAAAAGTCTTTTTTAGAGCTCATCTCAAATTATTGAAGGTGGAAACATATGAAAGAATGTTTTTGAGATGCGTTCTAATTCGAACGCCGAGATACGAAATACCAAATACGAACTACATATATCCATCGTACCCGCAACTGTATATCCCTATCCACTTGCTACTCTTCACAACCGTATATCAATCTACTCCTTCACCAACGAAATAACCTCTTCAATCTCCATTGTCTTGGTTTGCTTTTCGCCTTTGGTGCGCACGGAAACAGTGCCGTTTTCTTGTTCTTGTTCGCCGATAACGAGCATATAAGGAACCTTTTCGGTCTCGGCGGTGCGGATTTTCTTGCCCACGGTCTCGTCCCCGTCGTCGAGTTCGACGCGGAGGTTCGCCTCCTCCAGGCGAGTGAACACATCGGCGGCGTACGCTTTGACTGCTTCGTTGACGGTTAAGACTTTGGCTTGCACCGGCGCGAGCCAGACGGGGAAGTTCCCCGCGAAGTGTTCGATGAGAATGGCCATGAAGCGCTCGTAGGACCCGAGAATGGCGCGATGAATCATGACCGGAGATTGAGGAGTGCCGTCCGCGTCGGTGTAGGAGAGGCCAAACCGTTTGGGCATGGCAAAGTCAATCTGAATGGTACACAACTGGTGCTCGCGTCCGAGGGCGTCCGTGAACATATAGTCCAACTTGGGCCCGTAGATGGCCGCTTCGCCTTCTTGACGCACGGCGTTTAACTCCATGGTTTCGGAGAGGTTCTCCAGGCTCTCTTCGGCCAATTGCCAGTCTTCCTCACTGCCGATGTAGTCTTGGGGCCTGTTCGTATCTCGAACGGACAGAGAAACCCAGTGGTTTCCGTATAGGCCGAGATCGGTATAAAACTCCCGAATAATTTCGGCAATTTTTTGCGCTTCGGTCTCAATTTGGTCGGGGCGGCAGAAAATATGCCCGTCATCCACGGTGATCGCGCGCACGCGGGTCAGTCCGCTCAGTTCGCCCGGTTTTTCGTCTCGGTATTGGCGTGTACTTTCCATATATCGGATGGGTAAGTCACGGTAACTGCGAGATTTGGAGGCATAAATTTGGGTATGGTGCGGGCAGTTGACCGGTTTGAGCGCGAATTCATCATACGAGCTTTGCACGTGTATCAGTTCATTGGCAAATTTTTCTGCATGCCCTGAAGTCTCATACAACGCTTGTTTTCCGATATGCGGAATACTCACCGGATTCATCCGGTATTTGCGGCTGATGGAGAGGAGCCGGTTGTGAAGCGCGTCACGGATGGCGGTACCTTTCGGCGTCCACAGCGGGAGTCCGGGCCCCACCAAGTCGGAGAAGGTGAAGAGATCGAGCTGTTCTCCGAGTACGCGATGATCTCGCTTGCGAGCTTCTTCTCGGCGGTGTAAAAACTGTTTGAGTTCTTTTTTGGAGGAGAAAAGCAGTCCGTACACTCGTTGCAGTTGCTCGTTGGTCTCGTCTCCGCGGAAATAGACGCCCGAGACGGCATCGAGCTTCAGACCCTGCGGGTCAAGCTCTCCCGTGCGTTCGGCATGCCCGCCGCGGCACAAGTCGACAAAGTCCCCCAGCGTGTAAAGACTAACGGTGGAGACGTCGGACTCCTCGGGCGTGTTTTCGTCCATTTCCGAGAGGACGGTGGTGCCGTGGGTTTTGAGATCTTCCAGCAAAGACACCTTGAACGGTTGATTGCGTGAGGAGAAGTGCTCAATCGCCTCGTCGATGCCCATGTCCGAGCGCTCGAGCGGCAGGTCGGCCTTAATAATCTCCTTCATAGTCTCCTCGAGCGTGGCCAACTCATTCACCGAAATCGGTTCGGGGAATTTGATATCGTAATAAAAGCCATGTTCGGTGGGCGGTCCCACGCCGAATTGCGCGTCCGGATAATGTTTTTGCACAGCCGCGGCCAGAACATGGGCGGCGGTATGTCGTTTGTCTCTGAGAGAGGTGTCCATAAGATTTCGAAGTTACTTTGAGGAATTATTATCCGAGAAAAACCGTCCCGCTACGTACCACAGACCTCGTCGGATCTGTTCCATGATGATATAGAACGAGGGGAACAAAAGAATGACAAAGACCGTGCTCGAGAGCAGTCCGAAGATCAGGGCAAAGGCGAGTCCTTCCCAGAACGGATCGCTCAACGCCAGCGGCAGCATCCCCGCGAGGGTGGTCAAACTTGTGGTCACCAGCGGGCGGAACCGAAGCTTAACGGCTGAAGAAATGGCATCGGGGAGGGATTTCCCGTCAGTACGGTTTTGATTGGCCGTATCAATCAGGAGAATCGTGTTATTCACCACAATACCGGTCAGTCCGATCACTCCGACGGTAGCGAAGAAACTGATTGCATTATCCGTGAAGAACAAGCCCATGGCAACCCCGGGAAGGGCGAGTGGAATGGCGGAAAGGATGAGGATTGGTTGCAGAAGCGAGTTGAATTGCAAAACCAAGAGCATGTACATGGCGATTATGGCTACCCCGAACGCGAAGAGGGCGGAACGGAACGACTGGAGGTTCTCACCTTCCTGGCCCAGGTCGGTGCGAATGGTGTCTTCGTCAAGATTCATATCTTCCCGATACTGTTCGGTGTTGAACGTTTCTTGAACTTGACTTTTTATTTGGGTAGTCAGAGCGGTGTTATTCGGCTCGGAGACACCTACTTGCACGGAAGCATACCGTTCGCCGTTTTGAGATCGTATGGTTTCAAGAGCGGGGATATTGGTTTTGGTGACTTGGCCGTTTTCCAATTCAATCTTGTCTTTCAAAAAGGATTGCAGATCGGAGGTCACGGTCTCCAACGTTTCCGTGTCCTCGGCAAAGACATTGAAGGTAACCTGATATTGCGAAACCGGCGGACCGGCGCCGCCTTTACCAAGGCTAATATCGATTCCGGAAAGATTCGAGAATCGAGGTTCCAGTTCCGAAATAATTTCCGTTGACGTTACATTCCGGGTGTTCATCGGAGTCAAGTTTATATAAAGGAATACTTGAGATTCGGTGGCGGTAATATAATTGACCTTGGTGATTTCGGACGCGTATTTGGATTCGGTCAGCTGAGTCTCAATCGTACGGGCGATATCTTGAGCTTCGTCCAAAGAGGTGTCTTGCTTGTACTGTCCGCGGACAATGAGTTGATTTGTGTCCGAGGCGGGGGCGAAAAGTTCAAGTTTGAGGTTGGTTCCGTATACCCACGTCACACCACTGACAATGCTTACTCCGATAACGAAGACAAGGGCAACTAAAGTGGGGTGAGACACGTAACCGGAAACGAATTTGTGAACGAGCGAGGTTATCCAATCCAGAATCTGCGGGAAAACCGAGAATGTATTCGAACGTGAGGTGTGGTTGGGAAGCAGACTGTTTCCCAAAAACGGCATAATCCCGAGGCCCACGAACACAGAAATCAGGAGGCTGAGAATAATCGTGGCGGGCATGAGGCGGATAAACTCTCCGAGAACTCCGGAGACAAACAGCAACGGAATAAAGACTAGGACGGTGGTTAAAGTGCCCGAAATATCAGCCGGTCCGATGGAGTTTATCGCTTCTTTCACGGCTTCGGTTCCGCGATAGCCCTGTTTGCGGTAGTAATCGATGGCGTCAATGACGATAATGGCGTCATCGGCAATCAGGCCAAGGACCAAAATAATGCCAAAGAGGGTGATGGTATTTAGCGAGTACCCCAACAAAAACAGTCCCATAAACGTGCCTGCCATGACGGTCGGGAGGAAAATGGCCACCAGCAGGGAAGCACGCCAACTGATGAGGATAAGGACAATGGCGGCTACGGTTAAGAGCCCGGTTAACGCATTTTCTTGCAACGTGGAGAGTTGGCTGTTGAGCTGATCGGCCGGATCATACGTGTAGGTTACTTTATAGTCTTCGGGGAGGGTCTCTTCCTTTACGGCCTTGCTTACCGCGGAGCGAACCGCTTCCGAGAACGCAAGCGTACCAAATTCGGCATTTCGGACCAGACCGACGTGCACTCCTTCTTCAAACACAAGTTTCCCTTGTTCAGGTATACTGGTACGGGTAAATCGTACTTGTTCGGTGGTTGTCTCACCTGTGCGCGGATTGGTCCGTTCTTGGAGGACTTCTATGGCTTCCGCATCGGAGACTTCGGGGATTTTGCGGAGCTCTTCGGCTAACGTACTCGCTTCTTTCTGGATAGTTTCCAAAGATTTGCCGTCGTTGCTTAGAGTAAGAAGCATTTCATGATCGCC
>JAHEOE010000023.1 GCA_018609785.1 Minisyncoccota bacterium
GATTTGGAACTGGTACATATGATGTATGACGCGCCGAGAGAGCGCGTACACTTTTTCTTCCGCCCCATGCGATGGCAAGGCCCCGTGCGCAACAACGAACCTCATAAGGCGGATGTGTTGGACTGGTTTGCCCGTGGCGCGGACCCGCAGCCGCTTATTCCGTTTGTGGATCGTACCCTGCGTCGTATTGACGAAGGAGTGTGGGAAAGCGAAGATACGACCGCGGAGTAGAGAATCTCAACCAAAAAGTCCTCATATAGAGGAGAGGTCATTTCAAAGTTATTGAAGGCGACAGAGACGTATTCACTGGCATTTAACGCCTACGGCCTACCATACCCAAAATTCGTTCATACGCTCTGTCGCCTTCATATGCTTAAAATAGAGGAACCAAAAGATTATTTTTGAGATGGCCTCTAATCACTTGCTACCTTTTACCCGCTACATGCTACTGTCTCCACAACCGTATATCTACCGTGTATCCATTGTATCCGCTATTGTATATCCATCGTATATTTTTTATGGGAAACCTGTGTTCTATTGAGATTTTCGTATACATATGCTATCATTGCCCACATTACTTGAGGAACAGGCGGGGGTGTCCTGGCGGTTGCTTGAGAAAACAGCAAGGTAACAAGAGACGGAGCGCATGTTGGCGACGGTGTATTCGGCAACGGTAGAGGGAATTCATGGCAGACGGATTGATATCGAGGTGGACATGACGCAAGGTTTGCCCGGGATGACCATTGTGGGCCTGCCGGATGCCGCGGTGAGCGAGGCCAAGGAACGGATGCGTTTGGCCCTTCGGAACGCGGATGTGGAACTTCCGAACAAGCGTTTTGTTCTCAATCTCGCGCCTGCGGAAGTGAAAAAGATCGGCACGTCGTTTGATTTGCCCATGGCCGTGGCCATTTTGACCTCTTTGGAATACATTTCCGTCTCTTTGGAGGAACGAATCATTGTGGGTGAATTGGCGCTTGATGGCACCGTGCGACCCGCGCACGGTATTTTGCCCATTGCGGCGTTTGCTAAGAACAACGGGTTCAAAGAGATTTACGTCCCTGCCGAAAACGCGGAAGAGGCTGCCTTGGTGAACGGTATTGACGTCTACCCGGTGCACTCACTTTCCGAGATTGTGAAGCATTTAACCGGCGAGGCGCCTATTAAGCCTCATCCCACGCGTACGGTGGATGGGACATTCTCCACGTCGGACCATCTGGACATGGCGTTGATTCAAGGGCAGGCAGCCGCTAAACGAGCGTTGGAGATTGCCGCGGCGGGCGGACATAACGTCCTTATGAGCGGGCCGCCCGGGTCCGGGAAGACGCTTTTGGCACGTACGTTTACCACTATTTTGCCGCCCATGGACGAAGATGAGGTTCTCGAGGTCTCACAGCTCTATAGCGTGGCGGGGCAACTCTCGGCCGAGCGTCCGTTGATCACCGAGCGGCCGTTCCGCGCGCCTCATCATACCGCTTCCAGCTCTTCTTTGATTGGCGGTGGGAGTAATCCTACGCCCGGTGAAATCAGTCTCTCGCACCGCGGCGTTTTGTTTTTGGATGAATTTCCGGAATTTCAGCGGGAGGTTTTGGAGAGTCTGAGGCAACCGTTGGAAGACCGCATCGTTCATGTCTCCCGTGTGCGTAATTCGGTGACGTACCCCGCGGACTTTATGTTGCTTGCCAGTCAGAACCCATGTCCGTGCGGATACCTCAGAGATCCGGATACTAACTGTGTCTGTACGCAAGCGCAGATTACGCGGTACTCCAACAAAATTTCCGGGCCGCTCCTTGACCGTGTGGATATGGTCATTGCCGTGGAACGGGTGAAGACCGAAGAGTTGGTGCAGAACGGGACTCAACAGACGCAGGCTGAGTCATCGGAACGTATCCGAGAACGGGTTATACAGGCCAGAGAAAGGCAAGCAGACCGCTTCCGAGAGCACGAAATCAGATCCAACAGCGAAATGGAACTGAAGGATGTTCGTACGTTCTGTGTGTTGGATGAGGAGACGCAGACCATGCTCAAAGGCGCCGTCGAGCGTATGCAACTCTCGGCCCGCGCCTATAATCGGGTCCTGAAACTCGCGCGCACCATTGCGGATTTGGAAGGGGCTGAAGACATTGCGCTCTCGCACGTGGCGGAAGCTTTGCAGTATCGGGGGCAGCAGGAAGGGTAGCGTTTGGTAGGTGGAATTTGGTATATAGTACTTAGAATTTAGTATATAGTGTTTGGAATTCAGAACGCATTTCAAAAGGCTTTTATTTCCTATGAGTATCATACATAGCCACGAAACCTCACTTTCCCTCGAAACCTTTAGGTTTCCTATTTCCATGGGACTGCAAATACCAAAAAGTCCCCATTGTTGGAAGATAGGCCTCGTTAGAGGCCGGAAGAAACCTGAGGTTTCTTCCGTGACCGTAGCAGATCGATCCTCCTTTCCCTTCGGGCCTTTCCTCCTTAACAAGGAGGAAAACACAGCAAGGTACATCTACACCATATTATGCTAATAGCAAATTACAACCGTATATCCACTGTATCCGCTACTGTATATCAAGTCGTAAGGCTTATATATCAACGGTATATCTTCTATTTCAAATTCTAAATTCAGGCTTCTGGCTTCTGGCTTCTAAATTCCAAATTCCAAATACTAAATACCATTAACAACCGTGTATCTATCGTGTCCGCTACTGTATATCTCGTCATAAGACGTATGTATCTATTGTATGATGACTTTTATAAAAAAACGGACCCCAAGAGCGAATCTTCAGGGCCCGTTCGTGTTAGTGGATATATGGATTACGGTGTTACTTCAACGGATTTTGCGCTCCGTGTACCTCATAGTGTAAGTGATCGGCGTTATGTGGAATAGTGAATCCGGTGTGACCCATACTACCGATCTGTTGACCGCGATCCACATGATCGCCGTTGGAAACAGCAAAACTTTGAAGATGCGCGTAAAGGGTTACGGTGTTATTGGGATGTTGAATTTTGATGTAGTTTCCGTAACCTCCTCCGTGGTAACCGGCGGTAATTACTTTACCGGGGGCGGAAGCGCGAATTGGAGTTCCGGGACTGTTTATAATATCTACCCCGGCGTAGTTATAGTGAGGCTTAACGCGTCCGGCAGCCGGTAATGCGAAGTAATCGTCAAGATTGCGTCCTTTGTTCGCGGAAACCTGAGCGGGTTCGGTGTATCCGCTTTGAGAGGCGGTACGGATCTGTGGAGCTTCCTTGTGCGGTAACTCACTGTACGGAATATCCGCTCCGGGAACAATTACTTCTTTGGTCTGAGCGATTTTTTTATCTTTCAGATCGTTGTAGTCTCGAATCGCTTCTACATCGACTTCGTACGTATCTGCGATATTTTGAAGATCTTTGTCGGAAGAAATGTCCTTAACCACTCCGTCTTTGGGTAAAATATCCAGCTCGTCGCCGGGGGCGATATCTTCGGGGGAACTGAGGTTGTTTACCGCTACGAGGGTATCTTCGGATAGGTGGAAGTCTTGAGCAATGCTTGTGAGCGTTTCTCCGTCTTTAACGGTGTATTTCCGTACCTGAGGAGTGGACTGCTCTTGAGATCTTGATGACATCTGCTGCCCTTGCAGAACAGCGGGTCCTTGGGGTATGGACTCTTGGTTTTGTTCTTTAAGATACTCAGCCAAGCTTGCTTTGTTGACAGATGCCAGTTGAGATCGAGCACCGCCTGTGATTGCTCGTTCGGTGTTTTGTGTATGAGCGGGTGATTGGTCACCACTTACATTGAGATAAGACACCACACCTACGACAGCGACTATAGCAAGCCAGCTTCCGGAGGTGGTGAGTATATGGTACGTATGTCGCCCAATCGATGATTGATTGAGGTGTTTCATACGATGTTTGAGGAGAGTGCTAAAAGTCTTAATAAGCCAGTTCGCTACGTAGACTGTCATTCACTGATTCAGAAGGCCGTAAACATTCATATATCTGAGAGCGAATAAACAGTCTCTGAAGACACCATCAAATATACCGATTATCCCGTATCCTGTCAATAGGGTATTAAATCGCTTCAATAAGCGGTTTGTGAGGGTAAGTATTCTGATGTACTCTGAGTGTCTTCTGTATGCGACGATGGTTGTTCGGAGCTTGCCTCATCCGCATGTAAAACGGATTTAATCTCTTCAATGAGCCCGGGGCTGTAGCGTACGCTCATACCGGTTCCCACGCACCTGGTGTCATAATTGGTACCGGAGATAATCAGGTACACGGGGCACATACCCGGCGGGGCTTGAGTAAGGATTTTCTTAATGTCTGTGAGTTTAGCCAAAGAGATAGGAGGAGTGATCGGTATGTTCAGACCGACGATTTCTTCCCCTTCGGAGGTATATTCTCGGTTTTGTTCCTCTTTGCCGGATGCGCTCAGATCTTGCACATTCGAACGGCCTACCTGTTGCGGTTTGCGTCGAATCCAATCCCGTAAGTTTTCCAGGGAATCTTCTTCCGGGGTTTTGATGTCTTGGGCCAGAAATTTTTTCTCACCGTCCTTGGTGCTTAGTTTGGCTTTCAGAAGAAGGCACGCGCCGTCTTGAAGTTTGGGTTTCTTTTCGTTGTATATATTGGGGAAGACAATGACTTCCGCGCGGGTCTCGGCATCTTCGATTTCGAGAAAGGCCATATGATCTCCGTTTTTGGTGGTGATAGGCTTGAGGCTGGTGATAATCCCGCTTATGGCAAGGTTTGTAGTCCGTTTGCTTTGTTTGACTTCTGCGATCCCGGCAATTTCCAATTCCGAACAGATTTGCGCGTATTCGTCAAAGGGGTGCGCGGAAAGAAACACGCCCAAAGAAGATCGTTCTTGTTCCAGACTTTTGTGTGTCTGCTCTTTAGGAGAAAGAGAGGACTCGGGAAGGGTGAGTGATTGAGGTTCGGCGGGAGAAAGGGAGAATAAGGAACTTTGGTTTTCGGGGATGTGTGATGACTGTTTCTGTTGCTTGACGAAATCTAACACAGTGTTTAAGTGTTCCAGGAGTGGTTGACGGCTATAGAGAGAATCGAGCGCGCCGGCGGTAATCAAAGCTTCCAGGTTTTTGCGGTTGAGATGGGTTGGTCCCAGACGACTCAAGAAGTCCGAAAGCGTCTCAAAAGCGCCGTTTTTTTCTCGCTCGGAAACGATGGCATAACCAAGCTCTTCGCTGACATTTTTGATGCAAGCGAGTCCATACCAAATATGTCCGTTGTATCCGGTGAAAAACGCGTTGCCGGTATTGACGTCCGGAGAGTGAATTTCAATATTCCAATGGCGAGCCTCCGTAATTTCAACCGCGATACGTTCCAAATTTTTGGCATCGCTGTTCATAAGAGATACCAGAAATTCAAGGGGGTAATAGGCTTTGAGGTAGGCGGTTTGGTAGGCAATCAGAGCGTAACAGGCGGCGTGAGATTTGTTAAAGCCGTAGTTGGCGAATGGTTCTATGAGTTTCCAGAGTTGGTTGGCGATTTCTTCGGTGTGACCTTGTTCTTTGGCGCCCTCAATAATCTTTTGCTTCTGTTCTTCCATGAGCTTGACTTTCTTCTTCCCGACCGCTTTACGAAGTACATCCGCTTCTTGCAATGAAAATCCGGACATCACCTGAGAGGCCTGCATGAGTTGCTCCTGGTAAATCATGATCCCGTAGGTTTGCTCGAGCACCGGTTGCAGATCGTCATGAAGATACGTTATTTCTTCTCGACCGTGCTTGCGGGCAATGAAAGAGGGGATAAGGTCCATGGGGCCCGGGCGGTTAAGAGAGACTAGAGCAATCAGTTCTTCAAAGGAGTCCGGATGAAGGTCCATAGTGGCGTTGGTAATAAATTCCGCTTCCAGTTGAAAAATACCGACGCTGTATCCGTTGCGGAACACATTTAACGCGTTTTCGTCCGAGAGGGGCAGTTTGGCGAGGTCGATACGGTCTCCGTGATTGGTCTCGATCAAACTAAGCGTGTCTCGGATAATGGAAAGGTTGGAGAGCCCCAAAAAGTCCATTTTAAGAAGCCCCAACTCTTCGATCGCATTCATCTCGTACTGCGTGATGATTGAGGTTTTACCGCCGCTTTCCGAGATCTGGACGGGGGTGTAATTGTCGAGAGACTTGTCTGTAATTACTACAGCACAGGCGTGCGTGGAAACATGGCGGGCAAGGCCTTCCAGGCGTTGCGCGTTATCAAGCAAAGTCTGAACCGCTTCTTCGGACGTGTAGCGGGATTTGAGTTCGTTGACTTCTTCCAGCGCGTCTTTGATGGAGCTTCCGGAGGGGATCAACTTGGAGATCCCGTCGCAGAAGGTGTAGCTGTACCCCATTGCCCGACCGGTATCGCGCACGGATGCCCGCGCGGCCATGGTTCCGAACGTGCAGATTTGGGCGACGTGATCACTGCCGTACTGGTTGCCCACGTAGTCGAGTACGGCGTCTCGACGGTCATCTTCAAAGTCAATATCGATATCGGGCATGTTGAGACGGGCGGGGTTGAGGAAACGCTCGAAAATAAGCCCGAATCGTAAGGGGTCAAGATCGGTAATTTTCAATAAAAAGGAAACCAAGCTCCCCGCCGCGCTTCCGCGACCGGGGCCTACGAGAATGCCTTGGTCTTTGGCCCACTGAATAAAGTCCGCGACAATGAGAAAGTAGGAGCTGTATCCGGTATTAAAGATGGTGGAGAGTTCTTGGTCCAGACGCTCGCGCATCCCTTCCGGCTCGCCATTGGGATACCGATAGGTAACACCTTCTTCGCACAATTGGCGCAGGTAATCATCGTATGAGGGCTGACTGCCGTCTTCATAGGTGGGGACTTCGTAAAACGGCAGGTGCACCTCGTCAAAGGAAAGGCTGACGTTGCAATTCTCCGCGATGTAGCGCGTGTTCTCGAACGCGGTGTCCGGAAGATGAGCGGCAAGGCGTTCCATCTCCTCGGGAGATTTGAGAGACATATCCGTGTCGGCCATGGACACCCGATCCGGATTGGTTACCGTGGTTTTGTGTTTGATGGCCAAGAGAATATCAAGCGAAGACGCTTCTTCGGATTTCAGATACCGGTTCTCATCGGCGAGGACGAGGGGGACATTTTCTTCGTCGGCAAGTGTTGTGATCTGCGTAGTAAGTGAGGCATGATTCTCCCACAGCGAGTCCGGAGCCACTTCCAGATAAAAGTTCTCGCCAAATATCTCTGTATACCGACGCAGCACTTCGCGTGCCTGTTCATACGTGCCGTGGGCGAGATGTTCGTAAATTTCGCTTTGGTTAATTCCCGACAGGCAAAACAAGTCGGAAGCGTGGGTACGCAAGGTCTCGAGGTCCACTCGCGCTCCGTGTCGTGTGTGCCCGTCGGTTTGAGCGAAGCTGGAGAGGCGAATCAGATTCTGATACCCTTCGTTGGTTTTCGCAAGCAGAATGAGATGGTGTGTTGACGGTTCCGAATCCGATATTCCGTTCGGGCCGACAAAGGTTTCCAAACCCAAGATTGGTTTGACTCCCGCGTCTTGGGCTGTCTGGTAAAACTCGATTGCCCCGTACAGATTCGCCGAATCGGTGAGGGCGAGACTGTGCATGTTTAGTTCCTTCGCGCGTTCGACAAGTCCCGAAACGGTGCTCAACGCCGTCAATAAGCTATAGTTTGAGTGTGTATGAAGATGCGTAAAGTCAGTCATATACTACGTAGTATAGCATGGGTGCGCTTCGATGAGCTATGGGGGGTATGCGAGCATGATATACGGTTGTGTGAATAGTAGCAAGTAGCGGGTAGCAGGTCGTAAGTAGATAGTGATATACAGTAGCGGGTACGATAGATAACACGGTGGATATACGTTGTTAATGGTATTTAGAATTTAGAAGCCAGAAGCCTGAATTTAGAATTTGGAATAGAAGATATACCGTTGATATATAAGCCTTTCGGGCATGATATACAGTAGCGGATACGGTTGTGTGGATAGTAGTATGTAGCACGTAGGGGGAAGGCCCTATTTCATTCCCTCTTTGGCATGACATCGAAAAAACGCTATATACGTCGACACGGCAGTCCCCACGAAAATAGGCTTTCGATAGAAAGCCGTAAAAAACACGACGGTGTTTTTTACGTGCCCGTCCAAACGTCGATAAAGAGGAGGTGCCCGAAGGGCGGAGGAGTTTCGTCAAAACCTCTTTTCCCTAACGGGCTTTTCCTCCTTTAAAGAGGAGGAAAACACAGCTATATTGAACTCCCGGTCCGATATACGTCTTAAACAACTGTATATCAACCGTATATCGCGCCGTCAGGCGCATGTATCTATCGTATATCATTTTCGAAACGTATATTTCCTCTGCGAAATTCCGGAGTCTAAACTCGAAATCTCTCTATTTCTTTGTATGGCTTCTAATATCGTTTCGCCCGTCCGGGGACGCGACGGCGTATAAGTGTGTGCCACGAGGGGAGGCTATGGCCTTTAAAGTGTTTGCGGACGAGGTACCATAAGAGAATGGAAAGAGGAATGATAAGTGTGAGAATGGGGCCCAATTTGGCGGCGGCTTCATGAGGAGTGTCGCCGAAAATGCGGTCAGCTAAGAAGAGAGAGACGGTGATGTCGATGCCTGCGAGCAGTCCGAGGGCCGGCAGATGTCGACTTTGAATTCCTTGGGGATAAGAGAGTCCCATGGTGCGACCTATCAGCGAAGCGGTGGTGATACCAATAAGCTTGCCTCCAACGAGTGAGAAGAAAATAATCCAGGTGAGAGTGCTAAAAGAATCGGTGGTGACGAAGACACCCGCATTGGCCAGAGCAAAAAAGAAAAGCCCGTACTCAATGACGGGCGAGGTGTGGGTGGCAAATCTGTTAAGCGGGCTCCGGTCGGCGTTTTCTTCGGTGTTCGTATATTGGGTGTAGAGTCCGAGATCTCGTCTTGGCCAGGGCAAAAACGGAACAATAATGGCCAGCGAAAGGGCCGGATGAAGTCCCGCTTGTACCATGCCGAACCAACTGATCAGCCCGGCTCCGCCGATATACCATCCCCAACCTTGGACCTGTTTCCGACGTAAGAGGTACGCGAGAGCTACAGCAACCAAGATCAAGCCCATCCACGGGAAAACAAATCCATGTGTGGGATCAGGATAAAAGATTGCCAAAACAAGCATTCCGATGGCGTCGTCCAAAACAGCCAGCAACAACAGGAATTGGATCGCCGGATGGCCTTGACCAAAAAGCAAACGCGCCCCCAGCCAGGCAAAGGCAATGTCCGTGGCGATTGGAATACTCAAGCCTTTCCAAAGAGCAAAATTATCCAAAAACAAAAATACCAGCCCTACGTAGAGGAGGGCCGGTATGACAGCGCCCACGATAGTTGCGATAATCGGGTTAAGGGCGTTTTTGGGATTTTCGAGACAGCCGCCCGGGAGTATTGCTTCCACCAGTTCTTTGGCGGCCAGACCGAAAAACAGGGCCATAAATACTTCATTGACGAGATGCTTGAAGGTCGCCTCAAAATTGCCGAGGTGAAATAAGGGTGTGTTGAGAAAGCTTTCGTAGGCGGAGGGGAAAAGGTTTGCAAAAAACATTGCCACCGCGATGCCTGATATCAGCGGCAGAGAATATTCCGATATGACTTGCATGGTTGCCTGTCGACGGGTCATATCACGTTTTTTCTATATCTCATATTCCTGCTATGATAGGGGATATATAATCAGCACATGGTTAAGTATTTTATACCTGTTGTGAACGTTTTGCAAGAGGTGATAGTTGTTAAGAATGTACAAATAAAATGCTCTCCCTCTGCAACATAAGAGGGAGAGCGGAGATGAAAGTACTTTAAACGAACGAAATATAGGAGTTAACTTTGGAATTGATTTCCTCAATTATGTTATGTATATATTGTTCGGGATTTGGGTGGCTTACCGTTACTCCTATATGTTCAGTACTGCTCTTGTATTCACAGCCTCGTAGATATTGGTTGCTTGACACTTTGCGAGCCAGTAGAGGGAACGTTTCTTCAGGCACGTTAAGCCAATATTTCCTCGGAATCGGTGTCTTTTTCAACTTATTCAACATCAGAAATTTCCTCCATGAAAATGTTTTCGTCTCGTTCTACTGAGGAAGGGGGCAATGACTGATTTTGCATCCCTCCTTGTAAAGCGAAACTTGGAACACTTAGAGGTCGTTTCAACCAAAGTTGGAAGTATATAAATGTAACAGAAGATCTGAAAGGATCTCTTTGAGATGACCTCTAGGTGTTAATAGTGTACACATACCCTCCCCTTACTATATAAGAGTGGGGGAGGATCAGACTAATATTTTACACCTGTTGTGAATGTTTTGCAAGAGATGGGAGTTGTTAAGAATATAAAAATAAAATTCCCCACAACATAAGAAAGGGGAATTATCGAATATGCCACGCTTAACTATTTACCTTTTTGTACTTGTGTTAAAAGATGATTTAAACATGTGTCTGGATCTGGGGCATGGATGACTAGTTTGCCCTTGATCTTACCTCTCTGTTTTGTTGCAAAATCAAGATGGATCTCTTCTAAACGAGCATCTTGTATCTCGTCGAGTTGATAGAAATTTTCTTCTGCCAGTAAAAGGATGAAGGTTTTTTTCACTGCTTTTCCTCCTATTGCTCTACTGAGGAGGGCAGTAATGACTGCGCATTATTGCCCTCCCCGTAAAACAAAAAATCGGACCGCTCAGTTTGTCTGAACGGCCCGAGGGAGGGAATGTATGGAGAAGAACCTTAGGCAAAGGTTCCGTGCCCTCCCGGGCCCGTAATACCGAGCATGACAAACGCGACGAGAATTCCTCGCATGGTCATAATATCGGTCATGTGGGCTCGGAAGGACATACTGCTGATATATGATTTATCACTTCGTATACTGACTCCTAATATAGCGCATCGCGGTGGCGGTGTCAATAGAAAAACAGCCAAGGAACTAACCTTGGCCAGAGTAACCTATAGTAGAAGATTCAATTTCAATCTTGTAGATAACCTACAAGTTCATTTATAAAATTGTGAACTTCTTCATATTCTACAAGCAAACTTGGATCCTTTTCTTCTTTGGAAATATGTTTCACGCGTATATTGCTATTGGTGGCGTATCTCATTTTATTCTCATGAAGAAGATCTTTGAAACACTGGTCATGTAGTGCTGTTGCACCTTTACCAGTTGGTAGTTGGACCTGAAATTTTGCTTCAGGTTCTTTTCTCCCGTAAATCCATACAAATTTATCGGATGGAACGTTTAACCGTTTGTTCAATTCGTTGATGAAGTTCTCAAGATCTTTGGAGGTATGACTTTTTGCTTTGACTTCAAAAAGTTCCAAACCTGAGTTTTTATGAAAGAAAATGCTAGACATTCTATACCTCAAAATGTGCACTACAACCTAGAATTTAGCATGTGAGATTTGGTTTTGCAAGAGGAAGAACTTTCGTTGTGTTCTGAGCTTAAATTCGCTATACTGCGAAAAACGAGAACGTATGGCATTATCGGACAAAGCAATACGGCAACGCATTCAGGACGGAACGATCGTGATCGATCCGTTTAAAGACTCCCATCTCGGTACTTCAAGCTATGATGTCTCGCTCGGGGAGTGGTTCTTTCGCGAAAAGCGGGCGCAGAACATGCGGATTTACAACGTGTATAACGAACGTCACACCAAGCAGGTCTGGGGTACCGAACCCGAGTGCGCTCCGTATGCGGATGAAGTATTGGAAGATTTTGAATTTGTCGGTATTAAGCGCGATGATCGCGTGATTCTCATTGAGCCGGGGGAGACGATTTTGGCGCATACCGAAGAATTTATCGGCGGACGCGAGCATATCACCACCATGATGAAGGCGCGC